>DASQEJ010000146.1:0-2521 GCA_035633715.1 Actinomycetota bacterium
TCTCGGCGACCGCCTGCGGCGTCGTGACGACGAGCATGCTCGCGCCCGGCAGGAACTGCGCGATCGAGATCGACACGTCGCCGGTGCCCGGCGGCAGGTCGACGAGCAGGTAGTCGGGCTCGTCCCAGTGGACGTCGGTGAGGAACTGCTGGAGGGCCTTGTGGAGCATCGGGCCTCGCCACACGACGGGGTTGTCCTCGGTCGTGAAGAGGCCGATCGACACGACCTTCACGCCGAACATCGTCGGCGGCATGATCATGTCCTCGACGACCGTCGGCCGCTCGTGGATGCCGAGCATGCGCGGGATCGAGAACCCCCACACGTCCGCGTCGAGCAGTCCGACCGAGTGGCCGAGCTTCGCCAGCGACGCCGCGATGTTCACGGTCGTCGTCGACTTGCCGACGCCGCCCTTGCCCGAGCCGATCGCGATCACCTGCGTGGACGAGTCGCTCCGAGCGAACGGCGCGGGGGTCTCCTTGCGGAGCCCGCCGACGAGGGCCGAGCGCTCCTCCTCGGTCATCGAGGTGAGCTCGACGTTCACGTGCGAGATCTCGGGGAACTCCTCTTTGAGGCGGGCCGGGATCACTGTGTAGAAGTAGTCCTTCAGCGGACAGCCGGGGATCGTGAGGGCGATCAGCGTCCGGACCTCGGAGCCCGAGATCGTGACGTCGCGGACCATGTTCAGCTCGTTCAGCCCGCGATGGAGCTCGGGGTCCTGGATCTCTCCGAGGACTGCGGTTACCTGCTCGACGGTGGGCATTGCCATGCGAGAAGACTCCTGTCGGCTTGGGAACGCGAGCGAGCCTAGCCGCGCCCGGCGGCGCCGGTCGCCCAGGCGACCGGTCAGACGAGCAGGTCCAGGCCCTGCCGTACCAAACGTATCGAGGCCGTCTGCTGTTCCCCGATGTAGTCGCCGTCGACCTGCACCGGCAGCGGCCGGTCCGCGCGCAAGGTCACGTGCTCGACGTCGTGGTCGTAGCGGCCGGTGCGCCACCGGACGTGCGAACGGCTGACGAAGAGCGACCAGGCGATCCGCGGCACCGTCCCGAGGCGGACCTTCCGCAGGCTGTAGAGGTCGAGCCCTCCGTCGAGCGTCGCTTCCGGGCAGACGTCGACGGGGAACCGCTTGAAGTAGGTGAACGGGCGGCCGTTGCAGCAGATCGCGAGCAGCGCCCGCAGGGGCTCCTGGCCCTCGACCTCGACCGTGAGCCACGGCTCCTGCCCCCGGTACTCGCCGACGCCGGCGGCGAGGGCCTTGCGGAGAAACGTCCATTCCGCGCTCCTCGCCTTCGCCTCCGGGTCGCCTTCGACCCGCTTCACGACCTCGGCGTCGAGCCCGATCCCGGCCGAGAACAAGAAGTAGCGGCCGCCTATGTCGCCGACGTTGATCGACCTGCGGGAGCCGGCCCGGAGCCGCCCCGCGACGTACGCCGTGGCGTCGACCGGGTCCCGCGGGATCCCGAGCGAGCGCGCCAGCACGTTCGTGCTCCCGCCGGGCAGGACGCCGAGGGCGACGTCGGTCCCGACGAGGGTCTGCGCCGCCTCGTTGACCGTCCCGTCGCCGCCGAACGCGATCACGGCGTCGAAGCCCCGGTCGGCCGCGTCGGCGGCGAGCTCGCTCGCGTGGTTGCGCGACATCGTGTCGGCGACGTCGAGCTTGAAGTCCGCGGAGAGGGCCTTCGCGATCACCTCTTTGGTCCGCGCACGCACCGACCCGGCGCGCGCGTTCACGATCAGCAGGACCCTCCGCACGGGCCGCATCGTACGGTCCTATCCTCCAGGCGTGCTGACCGCGCTCGTCCTTGCCGTCGTGACCGGAGTGGCGGCTCGTCTGCGTGGGGGATCGCTCACGTCGCTGGCGGAGACGACGTTCCGGTGGACCCCCCTGCTCGTCGCCGGGCTTGTCTTCCAGATCGCGTTCCTCTACTGGGACCCGGAGTGGCTCGGCGATACCGGGGGCCTGCTGGTGATCCTCGCTTCCAACCTCGCGGTCGCGGTGTGGCTCGTCGCGAACCGGACGCTGCCGGGCCTGCTCCTCGCAGGGGCCGGCATGGCGCTGAACGTGCTCGTGATCGGCGTGAACGGCGCGATGCCAGTGCTCGAGGCGTCGGCCGAGAAGGCGGGTGTCGAGCAATCCCTGGACGAGGCGACCCTCAAGCACGAGCGTCTCGACGACGACACGATCCTGCCGTGGCTGGCCGACGCGATCCCGGTCCGGCCGTTCAAGGAGGTGCTGAGCGTGGGAGACGTCGTGCTGGCGCTGGGGCTGTGCCGTTTGGTCGACGCACGGATGACGGTCGCAAAGCGGCCGCGCCATGCGGCCGGCGACCGAACGGAGGGCGGCGCCTAGGTCAGCTTGCGGTTGACCGCGTGCAGCAGAGCGCGCACCGACGCGGAGGCGACGTCGTCGTGGACGAGCGCGGACCCCACCACCGGGACCGCGTTGCCGCCCTCGAAGAACGTCGCGCGCACGAACACGGAGTCCGCCGAGTCCATGCGGTGGATGATGACCTGGTCGAGC
>DASQEJ010000147.1:0-6003 GCA_035633715.1 Actinomycetota bacterium
GGATCGATATCAGGCGAGAGTCCCCGACGCTTGTCCCGCCCGCGGCGCGAGCGTGAGGCAGCTGACGGGGTCGGCGAGGCACTCCTGAACCGGCTCCGAGCAAAGCCATGGCGAGACGTTGCACTCGGGGCGCGAGCAGTCGACGTAGGTGCACGGGTCGGACGTGTCCGTGAAGTTGCATCCCTCCGTGACCCGCGGGATGTCGCACCAATATGCGGGAAGCGGCTCCGGCAAGACGACCGGGTTGCAATTGCCCACCTGCGGCGCCTGGCCCTGGACCAACCCCCACCAGTAACAGTGGCCGCTGAGACACGAGTCGAGCGTGTAGCAGTATTGGGGCTGGGCCCCCGCCGGCGATGCGATCCCTACGGTCGCTGCTACGGCGAGCGCCGCAGTCATTGCCAGGGAACGAAAAGCGCGCGCGATCTTCGAGTTCACCGAAATCTCCCCACCTAGTCCGTCCGAGACGGGGGGGTTCGGCTCCAGGCGCGGCGTTCCTCCCACCGGAGCTGGTTGTTTCGGGCAGCTCAGACCGTGGGGACGCCTTCGGCCGCGGCGACCCCGGCCTCCTTCGCGCGCTGGAGGCGCCGGATCACCGACGTCTCGTCCAGCTGGAGCTTCTTCTCGAGGTGGACGACGGTCCCGATCTCGGGCTTCGACGTGAACTTGAGGTCGTCGACCAGCGCCGCCATGAGGAACACGCCCCGGCCGCTCTCGGCCCCGAACTCCGCCGCGGTGGCTCGGTCGACGGCCTCGTGGTCGAAGCCGGACCCGGAGTCGATCACGCGGATGACGCAGTCGGCTTCGATGACCGTGACCGTGACCTCGTACTCGTCGCCGGTCCCGGCTGCGTGCTTGAGGACGTTCGTGCAGGCCTCCGTCACTGCGAGCTCGACGTCGCCTACGCAATCACGAGCTACCCCTAGCTCGGCTAGGGCGTCGCGGCAGATGTGCCGCACCACGGGGACGCTTTCTTCATCCCGTGGCAGACAGAGGGAGAAGTGGATCTCCATATGGGGAGGGTTCTTCCCACCCCGCGCGCTCGCAAACGCGAGCAAGCAGCACCGGGATCAAGCCGCGCCCAAGACCTTCCGGAATCCCTTGAGCGCGGTCTCGACGTCCTCGGCGGAGACGTCCCGGTGGGTGACGAGCCGCATGGCGTCTTCCGCGAGCGCCAGCGTGATCACGCCCTCCTTGCGCATCTCCTCCATCCCCTGGGGGCCGCGCACGCCGAACGGACGGAGGTCCACGTAGACCATGTTCGTCTCGACCGCGTCGAGGTCGATCGCGGCCGGGTCGATCTCCGCGATGCCCTCGGCGAGCCGGCGGGCGTTCACGTGGTCTTCGCCGAGCCGGTCGACGCCGCCCGTCAGGGCCACGCGTGCGGCGGCAGCGATGACGCCGACCTGTCGCATCCCGCCGCCGAGCCGCTTGCGAAGTCGCCGCCCTTCCAAGATGCGGTCGCGCGTCGACACGACCATCGACCCGATCGGAGCGCCGAGGCCCTTCGAGAAGCAGAAGCTGACCGTGTCTGCGCAGGCCGCCCATTCCGCGGCAGGCGTGCCGGTCGCGGCCTGGGCGTTGAAGAGCCGGGCTCCGTCGAGGTGCACGCCGACGCCGCGCTCCCGGCAGACCGACGCGATCGCGCGCGCCGTGTCGATCGGGAAGACCCGGCCCCCCGCGGAGTTGTTCGTGTTCTCGATCGCGACGACGGCCGTCCTCGGGTTGTGCTCGCTTCCCGGCCGGATCGCCGCTGCGACCTGGCTCTCGGAGATCACGCCGTTCACGCCCGGCAACGGTCGCGCCACCAACCCGAGGTGCGCGGCCACCGACCCGCCCTCGTAGTGGAGGAAGTGCGCGCCGGACTCGCAGACGACCTCGTCACCGGGACGCGCCATCGAGCCGAGCGCGACCTGGTTGCCCATCGAGCCGGTGGGCACGAACAGCCCCGCCTCCTTGCCGAGCATCCCGGCCGCTAGCTCCTGGAGCTCGTTGACCGTGGGATCGTCGCCGAACACGTCGTCACCGACCTCGGCCTCCGCCATCGCGCGTCGCATCTCCGGCGTGGGCCGGGTCACCGTGTCCGAACGCAGGTCGATCATCCGAAGAACACCTCCGCGGTCTCGTAAAGGGTGGGGTCGAGGGTCTTCAGCGTCCCGACGGCGTCGGCGATCGGCACGCGCACGATGTCGGTCCCCTGAAGCGCAACCATCTTGCCGTAGTCGCGATCTTCCACGGCATCGATCGCGGCGATGCCGAAACGGGTCGCCAGCACGCGGTCGAACGCCGTCGGCGTCCCGCCGCGCTGGATGTGGCCGAGGATCGTGACGCGCGTCTCGAAGCCCGTTCGCTCCTCGATCTGCCGTTCGAGCGCGACGCCGATGCCCCCGAGCCGGACGTGGCCGAACGCGTCCGTCTCCTCGTCCTGGACGACCTCGTCCTCCTGGAGCGGCTTCGCGCCCTCGGCCACGACGACGATCGTCGACTTGTGACCCATCCTGTGGCGGTGCCGGATGTGGTCGCAGACCTCTTCTATGTCGTAGGGGCGTTCGGGCACGAGGATCGTCGTCGCTCCGCCGGCGATGCCCGCGTACGTCGCGATCCAGC
Organism: Actinomycetota bacterium; assembly: GCA_035633715.1. GTDB lineage: Bacteria > Actinomycetota > CADDZG01 > CADDZG01 > WHSQ01 > JALZEG01. The sequence goes on from DASQEJ010000147.1 coordinate 2,608, forward strand.
CGGCGTGGCGCCCCATCACCTCCAAGACGATCACGCGGTTGTGGGATTCCGCCGTCGTGTGGAGCCGGTCGATCGCGTCCGTGCAGAGCTGCACCGCGGGGTTGAACCCGAACGTGAAGTCGGTCGCGTTGAGGTCGTTGTCGATCGTCTTCGGAACTCCGACGACGTTCACGTCCTCCGCGTCGAGCTTGGCAGCGACCCCCAGGGTGTCCTCGCCCCCGACCGCGATGAGCGCCGAGATGTTCTCGGCGGCGAGGCTCTCCTTGACCCGCTCGACGCCCCTCTCCTCCTTGAACGGGTTCGTGCGCGACGACCTCAGGATCGTGCCGCCCCTCGGGAGGATCCCCGACGTGTTGTCCCTGGTGAGGTCCATGACGTCGCCCTCCAGGACGCCCCGCCAACCGTCGCGGAAGCCGACGATCGCGTGTCCGTACTGGTTGATCCCCTTGCGGACGACCGCGCGGATCACCGCGTTCAGCCCCGGGCAGTCACCGCCCCCGGTCAGGATGCCGATCCGAGCCACTAACCCTCCTCTTGGTCCTGCACTCGAAATGCCTCAATCCGGCCACCTGCCGTTCCGACACACAATAGGTGAGCATCCCCCGCAGGAGGCCCCTCCACGCAGCCCTCGCGGCAGCCGTCGCGGGCCTCGTCGCGCTCGCAGTCGTGCAGCCGGCGTCGGCCGCCGACCTAGACGAGCTGAAGGCGCGGGCTCAGGCGCTCGGCGACCAGGTGAGCGCCCTGGAGACCCGGCTCGAGACGCTGTCGACGCGGGAGGGCGAGCTGGAACGGAAGATCGCAGACGCCAGTGCTGAGATCGGCACGCTCGAGCTCGAGCTCGGCGACCGGGAGCGGGCTGCCGAGGTCGCCCGCGACGTGCTCGTCGAGCGCGCGGTCGAGGCCTACAAGGGATCGAGCACCGACCGGCTCGCTCTCGTGCTCGCCGCCGACGACATCACCGATCTGGTCGCCTCCGCGGAGGTCACCGCGAACGCGGCCGAGGCCGACGCCGAGGCCCTCGAAGCCCTTATCGCCGAGCAGGCGGCCGTCGAAGCCGCCCAGGAGCGAGTCGACGCCCGCAAGCAGACGATGCTCGCGGCGCAGAGCGAGGCGGCCGCGCTGGCCGAGGAGGCCGAGATCGCGCTGGCCGAGCGAAGCGGCGTCCTCACCGAGCTGTCGGCCCAGGTCGAGGAGCTCGAACGCCAGGCGCGAGAAGCGGCCGCGGCGGCGGCCCGTCCCGACGAGGCCTTCATCGACCTGCTCTCGCCCACCGGGCCCGCTCCGGGGATCCCCGACGACTTCGTCGGGACCGGAGTGACGTTCGAGGGCCTGGCGTCCTGGTACGGCCCGGGCTTCGAGGGCAACCTCACCGCTAGCGGCGACGTCTTCGACTCGAGCCTCTACACGGCCGCGAGCAAGGAGCTTCCCCTCGGGACGTGGCTCTACGTCGAGTACAACGGCCGCGGCGTCGTCGTCCTGATCAACGACCGGGGGCCGTACGTGGAGCCGCGGATCCTGGACCTCAGCCGGGGCGCGGCCCAGGCGATCGGGATGGAGCACGCGGGCGTGGGCTGGGTGAAGGCCGAGATCCTGCTGAAGAAGTAGCTAGGCCCCCCGGCGGGTGGCGTGGTCGTCCTGGGTCTTCTTCGACGGCGGCGTCAGCATCTTCACGAGCGTCACCTTCGTCCCGCCGTCCGACAGGTGGATGTCCACGTCGTCCATCAGCCCTCGCATGATGTCGAGGCCGAAGCCCCCGATGCGCCGGGACATGTCGTCGGGGATCTCGTCGGAGTCCCACGACGGATGGACCGTGCGGCTCCACTCCTCGGTGCTGAAGTCGCCGACCTCGAAGTGGGCGACGTTCGGCGTGATCTCCCAGCTGATCTCCGGAGGAGGCGAGCCCGGACTCCGGTCCTGCCCGTGGACGAGGGCGTTCGAGCACGCCTCCGTGACGGCGACCAGGCAGTCGAAGGCGAGTGACTCGTCGGCGCCGACGGCGCCCAAGTCGGCCCGGATCTGGCGCCTGATCCCGGACAGGCTGGACTTGCCCGAGAGGGCTCGGCCCTGCATCCCCTGATCCTTCGGCTTCGCCACCTTGCCTCGCTATCCGTAAAGTGGGCAGCCCCAGCGGCCCGTGAAACTCGGAGGCTCAATGTCCGGCCTGATTCTCTCCATCGACGAAGGCACGACCGGGATCAGCGTCATGGTCTTCGACCACGACGCCGCGGTCCGCGGGCGCGCCTACGCAGAGTTGTCGCAGTACTACCCCCGGCCAGGGTGGGTTGAACATGATCCCGAAGAAATCTGGAGCCTGACCCGCTCACTCTCCGAAGCGGCCCTCGCGGACGCCGCGGCGGGGCCGGCCGACCTCGCCGGGATCGGGATCACGAACCAGCGTGAGACGACCGTCCTGTGGGAGCGGGCCACGGGTCGTCCGGTCGCCCCGGCCATCGTGTGGCAGTGCCGGCGGTCGTCCGCCATCTGCGAGCGGCTGCGGTCCGAGGGCCTGGAAGACGAGCTCGGGCGGCGGACCGGCCTCGTGCTCGACCCCTACTTCTCGGCGTCGAAGATCGTCTGGTACCTCGAGAACCTGCCGGGCGTGAGGGAGCGGGCCGAGGCGGGCGAGCTGGCTTTCGGCACCGTGGACTCGTGGCTGATCTGGAAGCTCACCGGAGGCGCCTGCCACGTCACCGAGCCCTCGAACGCCAGCCGGACGATGCTCTACTCGCTGGACGACCGGGGGTGGGACGGGTGGATCCTCGACCGGCTCGGGATCCCCGAGTCGCTGCTGCCCGAGGTCCGGCCCTCGTCGGGGACGTTCGCGACGACCTCCGGCGACTTCCTCGGCGGCGCCTCGGTCCCGATCACCGGCGTCGCCGGCGACCAGCAGGCGGCGCTGTTCGGCCAGGCGTGCTTCGAGCCGGGCATGGCGAAGAACACGTACGGGACGGGCTCGTTCGTCCTGATGAACACGGGCGAGCGGGTGACGTCGGAGCACGGGCTCCTCGCCAGCGCGGCGTGGGACCTCGGCGACGGGCCGCGCTACGTCCTCGAGGGCAGCATCTTCGTGACGGGGGCCGCGATCCAGTGGGTGCGCGACGGCCTCGGGATCATCGCGGCGGCGTCGGAGGCCGGCCCCCTCGCGGAGTCCGTCCCCGACACGGCCGGGAGCTATCTCGTGCCGGCGTTCACGGGCCTCGGCGCCCCTCAGTGGGATCCTTACGCCCGCGGCGCGTACGTCGGGATCACCCGCGGGACGACCCGGGCGCACCTCACGAGGGCCGCCGTCGAGGCGATGGCCTACCAGACCCGCGACGTCGTCGACGCGATGGCCGCCGACTCGGGAACCGGGCTGGCCGAGCTGCGGGTCGACGGGGGCGCGAGCGTCATGGACTT
>DASQEJ010000148.1:0-4335 GCA_035633715.1 Actinomycetota bacterium
CGGGCGGCGGAAGAACCCGGTCGTAGGAACGAGCAGGTGGCGAGTGACCGCGTCCTCCCCCGCCGTCACGAGCAATAGGTCCTGGCCCAGCCCTGGGAGCTTGATGGCGAGCCCGAACAGGTCGGGGAGGCGCTGGGGCAGGCCGGCGGCGCGGGACATCCGCACGAGCGCGGGCTCGGCCCCCTCGAACGGGAGCGAGTTGCCGTCGTGGAAGGTCGCGGTCCCCTCGAACGTGACCCCGCGGGGGTGGAAGACCCTCTTGCGGCGACCCGCGGAGAGGCCGGCGAACACGGCCGCGGAAGCCCCGGCCAGGGGGGCCGCGGCAGCCTCGAACACTCGATTCAGCCTCACCCAGCCCTCATACCCCCGACCCCGGGAAGGAACGGCGGTTAGAAGCCTCGAAATAGGGATAAACCCTCAGCAATCCGACCTCTGTCAAACCGACCTTTGCGGGAGGACCTCGTGACCTTGTCCCGGTTGCGGCTGCCGGTAGCGGCCGTCGTCCTGACCCTTCTCGCGTCGTCCGGCGCCGCCTTCGCCCACGCCGAGCGAGACGCCTTCTTCCCCGAAGGGACGGGCGAGGTCCCGAAGTACCGGCCGCTCGTGTCCGAGCCGAACCTCGTCGTGTGCACCCCGAAGAGCAAGGCACGGATCGCGAAGATGGACGACAGGCAGCTCCGCGCGATCAACATGACGCTGCTGCGGAGCTGCAAGTACCGCAACCTCCAGGACGCCGTGAACGCCGTCCGCAAGCAGGGGACGACGATCTACATGCTGCCCGGCGTCTACCGCGAGACGCCCTACCGCAAGCAGCCGGCGTGCGCGAAGGACCTCCAGCAGCCGGGAGAGGAAGAGGGCGCGCCGATCCTCAGCTACGAGCAGCAGCTCACCTGCCCGCACGCGCAGAACCTCGTCGGGATCTTCGGCGACATCAACCCCGCCAACGACAAGCGGGAGTGCAACGCGCCGGTGTGCGACCTTCAGATCGAGGGGACCGGCGAGAAGCCCGGCGACGTCTTGATCACCGGCGGCTTCAAGAAGAACGGGCAGTGGATGAAGCTCAACGGGATCCGCGCGGACCGCGCCGACGGGCTCTACCTCAGGAACTTCACGATCGAGCTGTTCGAGTTCAACGCGGTCTACGTCCTCGAGACCGACGGCTTCGTCATCGACAAGGTCGTCGCTCGCTACAACGACGAGTACGGCTTTCTGACCTTCGCCGTCGACCACGGCGTCTACAAGAACTGCAACGGCTACAACAACGGCGACTCGCTCATCTACCCGGGCTCGGCGTCCGACGTGAACTCCGACGAGGCCGACTACACGCAGCGGAAACGGTGGGCGATCGAGATCTTCAACTGCAAGAGCCACCACAACGCGCTCGGCTACTCGGGTACCGCCGGAAACTCCGTCTACGCGCACGACAACGAGTTCTACGCGAACCAGGCCGGAGTGGTGACGGACTCGATCTTCGCCGGGCACCCGGGCCTTCCGCAGGACCACGCGTGGTTCCGCGACAACCTCATCTACTCGAACAACTCCAACTACACCGAGAGGTTCGTGCAGTCGGGCCACTGCGACAAGCCGCCGGCCGAGCGCGGCTACAAGCCCCCGAAGGGCGAGCCCGTGTGGTCCGGCACGGTGTGTCCGGTCGTCCCGGCCCCCGTAGGCGCGGGCATGGTGATCGCCGGCGGGAACTGGAACCTCCTCCAGGACAACAAGGTGTGGGACAACTGGCGAGCGGGCTTCATGCTCTTTTCCGTCCCGGGCCCGGTCCGCGAGGAGACCGACCCCGAAAAGGCGTGGGACACGTCCCACTTCAACAAGTACACCGGCAACCAGATGAGCCTCGACCTGCGCGGGCTCGTCGACCTGAACGGCGTCGACTTCTGGTGGGACGACCAGGGCGAGGGCAACTGCTGGGAGGACAACACGGGCGCCGGCGACTCGGTGACGTCGAACACGATGTACCCGACGGGGCTCCCGGGCTGTGCGGACGGCGGATCTCCGCCGGTGCCGAACAACCCGTTCAAGACGAGCCAGCTCGCACCGTGCGCGACCTACGACCGCAACGACCCGCAGTTCCGGGACCCGCCCGGCTGCACGTTCTTCGACACCCCCGAGGAGCCGGAGGACGAGGAGCAGTAGCGCACTGATCGGGAACGATCCGCGCGGCTCGGTGGTCGCTTACCTCGATGAAGAGGTGGGCGGCGGTGGGCCTGGTGCTCTTGACGGCGTGCGCTACGCCGCCTAGGTCCGCCGCTCCTGAGCCCTCGGCGCCCGCGGTCGCCGGGCGACCCCCCAGACTCGAGATCCCCAACCGCGAGCTGTGGGAGGACGACTCGTTCGGCTCGTTCCGGGTGACGTCGTACAACACCCACCACGTCTCGGCCCGGCGGATCGAGGTGCTGGGCGGCGGCAGATACGTCGGCGACGAGCCGGCGCAGCCGGAGTGCTACCTGTCGTACGGAGGTCCGGCTGCGTTCATCGAGCCGCGCTATCTGATGAACGACCTCACGAAGGGGTCCGGGTTCTCGATCATCGGGGTCGCGACGTTTTCGAAGCCGCCCCCTCCGATCGAGTCGCAAGACGTGGTCTGCCGCCCCTCGGGGGAAACGCGCTCTTGAGACGACGCCCGTTTGCGACGCCCTCGCCCCCGGGCAACATCGGAGTATGGACACGCTCAAGGGGCAGCTGCTGATCGCCGGGGCGGGCATCTTCGGCGCCGCCTTCCGGCAGACCGTCGTCCTGGTCGCGGAGCACGACGAGAGCAACGCGCTCGGCTTCGTCGTCAACAGACCGTCCGAGCTGATCGCGGCCGAGGCCGCGGACGAGCTCGCGCGGCTCCCGCTCCCCGACCCGCGCATCTATCACGGCGGCCCCGTGCAACCCGGCGCCGTCGCGGTGCTGGGAGAGTTCGAGGACCCGGGCTACGCCGGCAACCTGATCTTCGGCTCGATCGGGATGCTCGGCGCAGGCCCCGAGGGGATCTCGGTCGAGGGAGTGAAGCGGGCCAAGGTGTTCTCCGGCTACGCGGGATGGGGGGCGGGGCAGCTCGAGAGCGAGCTCGACGAGGGGGCCTGGGTCATCGAGGACGCCCGCGTAGAGGACCTGTTCACGCGGGAGCCGGACCGCTTGTGGCGCGACGTGCTCAGGCGCAAGGGCGGTGAGTTCGTGATGCTCTCGACGATGAGCGCGGACCCGACGGCGAACTAGCTCCGCGACCTTCCTCCGCAGCCACGCGTCTTGAGGGTAGGGACGAACGGCGCCGGTCGCCTCGGCGAGCGGTCCATCAGACGGGGAGCAACGTGGGAGCGGACGCCACGGTCACGAGCGCACGGACGAACCGCCTGGAGACGCTCTACTCCGAGCACATCCACCGGGCCGTGCGGCTCGCGTTCCTCGTAACGGGAGACGAGCAGCAGGCGCAGGACATCGCGCAGGAGGCTTTCGTGCGGATCGCCGGGCGCTTCCACGACCTGAGGAACCCGGACGCCTTCCCCGGCTACCTGCGGGCGACCGTCCTCAACCTCTCTCGCGGTCACCTCCGGCGTCTCCGAACGCAGCGCGAGTACCTGCGCCGAAGAAGCGAGCGCGAGGCGGTTGCGCTCCACCCCGACAGCGAGAGCCGCGACGAGATGTGGCAGGCGCTCGAACGGCTCCCCTACCGGCAGCGCGCGGCGCTCGTCCTTCGCTACTACGAAGACCTCTCCGAGCGGCAGGCCGCGGACGCGCTCGACTGCTCGGTCTCCGCAATGAAGTCGTTGGTCACGCGCGGCCTCCAGGCGCTGCGCGCCGAGATGGAAGGGGGCCGCGGATGAACGACGTCGAGAACGCGTTGTCCAGGCTGCTCGTCGAACGTAGCGAAAAGGTCGCGCCGGACCCCGGTCACCGCGAGCGCACGTTGGGTCGCGCTCGCCGCCGCCGGCTGACGAACGCGGTGACGGCGGGGGTCGCGTCGCTCGCGATCGTCGCCGGCGGGATCGGCGGCGTCCGAGCGCTCGAGCCGCGGGAAGCCCGGCCCGCAGCCGATCGTTCGGACGGCACCGCGGCCCCCGCCGGCGAGTACGGCTTCTGGTCGTGGGCCGGCGCCGAGTACCCCTACGTAGCCACGGGTTTCTTCCGCTCGGCCGAGTGGGAGCTGCGGGCCGCCGCGGTCTCGTTCGAGCCCGACGCGCACACGCGGCTGACGCTCCAGGTCCGGTTGCGCGGGAGCGAGGTCGGTGCTTCCACGGGGCTCCGAACCCTCGACGGCCTGTTCGTCACCTATCACCCCGCCGGGGAGTGGGCCTACGGCGGCGACTTCGGCATGGTGTTCGGGGCCGCGCCGACGGA
>DASQEJ010000149.1:0-2012 GCA_035633715.1 Actinomycetota bacterium
GGAAGAAGAGGCCGCGGGCCGCAAGCGCGGTGACGAACGTGGCGAGGAACAAAATGCCGGTGATCCTTGCGATCTTCTGAGAGTCCATCGAGTCCCTTTCCTGTTCGTCCCGATTTGCGTACACCGTACGCACGACTGTGCTAACGTAGTGCGTACGGCGTACGCATGTCAAGGGAGAAACCGGAGGCGGGCAGATGGCTCAGCGATCAAGGGGAAAGGCGATCCGCCTCACGCGCGCGCGGGTCGTGGAGGAGGCGATCCGGCTCGCGGACGCCGGCGGGTTCGACTCGCTCAGCATGCGCAACCTCGCCGACGAGCTCGGCACCGCTCCCATGTCCCTGTACCGGCACGTCGGGAACAAGGACGAGCTCTTGGACGAGATGGTCGACGTCGTCTTCGGCGAGATGTACGTGCCCGTCGTCGGAGGCGCGTGGAAGAGCGAGCTTCGCAAGCGAGGGACCTCGGCGCGCGCCGCGTTGAACCGCCACCCGTGGGCAATCGGGCTGATGGAGAGCAGCAAGAGCCCCGGCCCCGCGAGCGCGGAGCACCACAACGCCACCATGGGCTGCCTGCGCGAAGCCGGGTTCCCCTTCAAGGACGCGGTGCACGCGTACAACCTGCTCGACGCCTACACGTACGGCTTCGCCCTTCAGGAGAACACGATCCCGTTCGACACACCCGAGGAGTCGGCGGAGATGGCGAAGGTGACCGTGGGCGAGAGAGGCGACGAGTTCCCGTACCTCGCGGAGGTCGTGGTCGAGCTCGGCAAGTCCGGCTACGACTACACGGAGGAGTTCGAGTTCGGCCTGGACGTGATCCTCGACGCCCTCGAGCGGCTGAAGAAGCGGGCGTCCGGTTCCGAGCGGAAGACCGCGCTGACGACTTCGGGGGGCTAAGTGGCCCCGGGGGCTACGGCTGCGCCGCTACGAACGCCTCGTCGACGTAGCAGTACATCCAGTCCTCGCCCGGCTCGAACGAGCGGATGATCGCGTGGTCGGTGGCTCGGTGGTGAGCCGTGGCGTGCCGGTTCGGCGAGCTGTCGCAGCATCCGACGTGGCCGCAGTGCAGGCACAGCCGCAGGTGGACCCACCGGTCGCCCGACTTCAGGCACTCCTCGCAGCCGCGGGAGCCCGGCGTCACTTCCCGGATCTGGTCGAGGTGCGCGCAACCGTCGGAAGCCATGGCCTCCAGCGTACGCCCGGCCCTTCTACGGCGTCGTGGGCGCCCCCGCTCGGCGGCCGGCCGCGTAACGCGTCGCCACCACCACGCCCGCTGCGACGACCAGCGCCAGCGCGAGGGCGGCCGGCGAGACGCCTCCGGAGCCGGCCGGCGCGCGCTCGGTCGAGCTCACCGGGACCGCGTCGTCCGCCTTCTTCACCGGAGCCTCGCCGGCGCCCAGAGCCGTCGCTCCCTTCCCGTCGCCGACCACGACGGCGCCGACCATCGTCGGGTGCAGCGCGCAGTAGTACGGGTAGACGCCGGCCTCGTCGAACGAGTACGACACGTCGTCCCCGCGGTCGAGGAGCTTCTCGTCCCCCCACGACATAGCGGCGCCGGTCACCGTGTGCGGGAAGACGTCCTCGTTCACCCACCGCACGGCGTCGCCGGGCTCGACGTAGGTGACGGTGTCGACGAACGCGCAGCCCCCGATCGTCACCGACCTCTTCGCGGAGCTCGTCATGTCGAGATCGTCGTCGGGGGTGCAGTACCCACCCGCGGTCGCGCCCGAGGGCAGCGACACCATCGCGGATACCGCCAGGACCACCAACAGTGCAGCACGCCGGCTCATCGAAGGCCTCCTTCGCCCGGGGGAACGTCTACCCGTCTACGTCGCGGGCAACGGATCGGTTCCCTAGCGCAGGCTCTCGGCCAGACGCCGTGCGGCTCCGAGCGAGCCCGCCCCCTCGATGCGGTACGTGACCCCGTCCTCCTCCCACAGGAGGACCTTGCCGGCGAGGCGGACGGTCTCCTGCCGGATGTCGCCGTCGCGCCGCTCGTAGAAGAAGTAGTGC
>DASQEJ010000150.1:0-7126 GCA_035633715.1 Actinomycetota bacterium
TGCAGCTCGCCCATCCCGGAGATGATCGTCTGGCCGGTCTCGTCGTCGGTGTGCACCCGGAACGTCGGGTCCTCCTCGGAGAGACGCTGCAGCGCGTTGCCGAGCTTGTCCGAGTCGGGCTTCGACTTGGGCTCGATCGCGACGTCGATGACCGGCGTCGGGAAGACCATCTCCTCGAGCAGGACGGGGTCGCTCGGGTCGCACAACGTGTCACCGGTGAGGGTCTGCTTGAGACCGACGATCGCGATGATGTCGCCGGCGAAGACGGCTTCCTTGTCCTCGCGGTGGTTCGCGTGCATCTGGAGGATCCGCCCGATGCGCTCCTTGCGGTCCCGCATCGAGTTCAGGACGTGGTCGCCGCTCTTGAGGCTGCCCGAGTAGACGCGGGCGTAGGTGAGGCGGCCGACGTACGGGTCGCTCATGATCTTGAACGCGAGGGCCGAGAACGGGGCCGCGTCGTCCGCGGGACGCTCGACGGTCTCGCCGGACCCGGGCCTCGTCGCCACCATCGGCGGGAGGTCGAGCGGGCTCGGCAGGTACCACGTGATCGCGTCGAGCAGCGGCTGCACTGCCTTGTTCTTGAATGCGGTGCCGCACAGCACCGGCGTGATCTCGCCCGAGAGCGTGCCGCGGCGGATGGCCTTGCGGATGTGGTCGACGTCCGGCTCCTGCTCGCCGATGTAGAGCTCCATGAGCTCCTCGTCGTGGTCGGCGAGCGCCTCGAGCATGTCGTGCCGGTACTGCTCGGCCTGGTCCTTCATGTCGTCCGGGATCGGCCGGTCCTCCCACTCCTCGCCCATGCCGTCCGACGGCCAGTAGTGGGCGACCATCGTCACGAGGTCGACGACGCCGTGGAAGTCGGCCTCTCTGCCGATGGGGAGCTGGATGCAGACCGGGGTGCCGTTGAGCCGGCTCTCGATCATCTCGACGCAGCGGAAGAAGTCGGCGCCGGTGCGGTCCATCTTGTTGATGAAGCACATGCGCGGGACGTTGTAGCGGTCGGCCTGGCGCCACACGGTCTCGGACTGCGGCTCGACGCCGGCGACCGCGTCGAACACGGCCACCGCGCCGTCGAGGACGCGGAGGCTTCGCTCGACCTCGACCGTGAAGTCGACGTGGCCGGGCGTGTCGATGATGTTGATCCAGTAGCCCTTCCAGTTCGCGGTCGTCGCGGCGGAGGTGATCGTGATGCCGCGCTCCTGCTCCTGGACCATCCAGTCCATGACGGCGGCGCCCTCGTGGACCTCGCCGATCTTGTAGGTCTTGCCCGTGTAGTAGAGGATCCGCTCGGTCGTCGTGGTCTTGCCCGCGTCGATGTGAGCCATGATCCCGATGTTCCGGGTGTGGCTCAGCGGGTACTCGCGGATGTGCGGCGCGCCGCCCTTGGCAGCGCGCGTCTGCGGCTTTTGTTGCTGTGCTACGTCAGCCATGTCTGTTGTAGGTCACCACCTGTAGTGGGCGAAGGCCTTGTTGGCCTCGGCCATCTTGTGCATGTCTTCGCGTCGCTTCACCGCAGAGCCCGCGCCGCCGGAGGCGTCGAGGATCTCGCCGGCGAGCCTGTCGGCCATCGACGCCTCGCGACGCTTGCGCGAGAACGTGACGAGCCACCGGATGGCGAGCGTCCCGCCCCTTCTGGACTGGACCTCGACCGGAACCTGGTAGGTCGCGCCTCCGACCCGCCGGGAGCGGACCTCGAGGAGCGGCCGGATGTTGTCGACGGCCTTCTTCAGGAGCGGGAGCGGGTCCTTGCCCGTCTTGTCCTGCACCTTGCGAAGGGCGTCGTAGACGATCGCCTCGGCGAGCGTCCGCTTGCCGCGGGTCATGATCCGGTTCTGGATCTGGGTGACCAGCAGCGAGTTGTAGATGGGGTCGGGCAGCAGCTCCCGCCTCGCGGCGGGTCCTTTACGGGGCATTAGGAACCTCCCGCCTTCTTCGCGCCGTACTTGGAACGGGACTGGACGCGGTCGCGGACGCCTGCGGTGTCGAGGGCCGCGCGGATGATCTTGTAACGGACGCCGGGGAGGTCCTTCACACGGCCCCCACGGACGAGCACGATCGAGTGCTCCTGGAGGTTGTGGCCGATGCCGGGGATGTAGGCCGTGACCTCGATGCCAGAGGTGAGACGGACACGGGCGACCTTGCGAAGGGCCGAGTTGGGCTTCTTCGGCGTGGTCGTGTAGACGCGGGTGCACACGCCCCTGCGCTGCGGCGACCCCTTGAGGGCCGGCGACTTCGACTTCTCTCGCTTGCTCTGCCGGCCCGTACGGACCAGCTGCTGGATAGTCGGCAACTCGTCTACCTCCCGGCCGGCGCCCGGCGTGCGAGCGGCGGCCATGTCTCGTTCCCGGCGGATGCCGGGGCTGTCTCACCTCTATGGGCCCCGCGCCGAATACGGCGCCGCGACCTTTTGTGCCAGGCGTCGAGGAGATAAGGGGCCCGGAATGGAAGCGGGCGTCCTCCTGACGGCTACTCGTTCAGCGATGGAACCCCGACTCCCACGGTTCCCGGGGCAACCGGGCCTGTAGGAGCTCGCCGAACTCGGGTGCTTCTAGTTGGCTCCCGCGAATCAACGGCAGACGCGGGATGCGCCCCCGAAGGGACGCAGCGGTTGAGGATAGGGCAGTCGTACGACCTGGTCAAACGGGTCGCGCCCCGGCTCTTGCTCGCTCCCCCGGCAGGGGGATCAAGTGCCGCGGCGAACCTGTCGGAGACCTGACCTTTTCTACCTTCCGACGGGGGTTTTCGTGCTCGAGACGACCAGGAGCAGAGTCGCTACGGCCGTTGCAGGCGTCGTGGCCGCGTCACTCGCTGCGGGCCTCATGGCCGGCGTGGGCGCAGCCCCGAAGCAGACCGGGCTCAAGGAATCCGGGGGCAAGGCCGTCGCCCACCTCGCCGGGGCCAAGAAGATCTCCGCGCCGAACACCCCCAGCGCCCGCTGGTTCGACACCACGCTGGACGCCGGCGAGCCCACCATCGCCCACTCCGAGGACGGCTCCGTCTTCTTCGTGGGCGCCGACATCGACACCGTCGGGGGCCGCCCGAACCAGGTGGACATCGTCCGCTCGGACGACAAGGGCGGCACCTGGACGAACGTCTCCCCGAAGCTCGGCCCCGAGAACGCCCACCCCGTGACCCTCGACCCCTACATCTGGATGGACAAGGACACGGGCCGGCTGTTCACGATCGACCTGACGGTCGCCTGCTCGCTGCTCTCGTTCACCGACGACGAGGGCGCCAGCTGGATCACCAACCCGCTCGCCTGCGGCCGCCCGGTCAACGACCACCAGACGTTCTTCGGCGGGAAGCCGGCGACCAGCACCCCGATCGCCTACGAGAACGTCCTCTACTACTGCTGGAACGACATCGCCACGTCGTCGTGCTCGAAGTCGATCAACGGCGGGCTCACCTTCCAGCCGACCGGCAGCCCCGCCTTCCGCGGCGTCACGCAGGACGACGAGGGCGGCCAGGAGGTCTGCGGCGGGCTCCACGGCCACGGCGTCGTGAGCCCGAAGGACGGCACGGTCTTCCTGCCCCGCGAGTACTGCGGAAAGCCGTACGTGGCGATCAGCCACGACGAGGGCCTCACCTGGGAGCAGGTCCAGGTCTCACGCCTCGACGCTCCCGAGGGCGCCGACCCGAGCGTCGACGTCGACGCCAAGGGCAACGTCTACTACACGTGGATCGGGCCGGACTACAACCTCTGGCTGACGGTCTCGAAGAACAACGGCAAGAGCTGGGGCCAGCCGATGATGGTCGCCTCTCCGGGCGTCAACGAGGCCAACCTCCCGGCCATCGACGTCGGCGACCCCGGCAAGATCGCCATCGCCTACATGGGCAGCGAGAACTCGAGCGGGAAGCCCCGCGGCGAGGACGCCGGCGACTACTCGAAGGTGACGTGGAACGGCTACATCACGATGTCGGCGAACGTGCTCAGCGACCGCCCGGTCTTCTACTCGGGCGCCGTCAACGACCGCAAGCACCCGCTGGTCCGGGGCCGGTGCGGGCCGGGTCGCTGTGGCCGGGTCTTCGACTTCATCGACGTCGAGATCGGTCCCGACGGCACCCCGTGGGGCGCCTACGTGGACGCCTGCATCGTCCAGTGCGAGCTGCCCACGGCGATCGCGAACTTCGGCGACAAGGGGTTCGCCGGCAGCCTCGTCGGGGGGCCGAAGCTCCGCTAGCCACACACAGCTTTCTGGAGGCCCCGGGTCCGCCCGGGGCCTCTTCGCGCCCGCTAAACGGGCGGGAAAGAGGAGGCTATTCGGCGGTGGCGCGGGCGGCGCGGCGCTCGCGGACCCACTTCACGTCGTCGATCAGCCGGATCCCGGCGTACGACCCCGTGAGCACGAAGAACAGCTGGAACAGTGCGTCTCTCATGCATTCAGCCTCGACCAGCCGGGGGCCGCGCCTGAATACGCAATCGAGGTAACCGAGCCCCACCCCGGGTCCTCATTGAGCAATCCGTGTCGCCGTGCGTAACGGGTTGCTCAATGAGGAAAGGCCCCCGGGAATCCTCCCGGGGGCCTTTCTCTACTGCTTGACCTACTCGGCTACCGACACGTCCTCCGGCGCCGGCTCGGCCCCGTCGCCGTCGGGCGACGGGACGGCCGTGAGGCCGACCCCGCCCAGCAGCTCGCGGGCCGCCGTGGCGGCGTCGTCGTCCTCGACCTTCGGAGGCAGGCCGAACATCGCCCTCGCCTCGTCGTCGGAGATCGACGGCTGGCCGGTCGTGGTGACCCGGATCGCCCGGTAGCGGCTCATCCCCGTGCCTGCAGGGATCAGCTTGCCGATGATGACGTTCTCCTTCAGGCCGAGGAGCGGGTCGGACTTGGCCCGGATCGCCGCCTCGGTGAGGACTCGGGTCGTCTCCTGGAACGACGCCGCGGAGAGCCACGACTCGGTCGCGAGCGACGCCTTCGTGATCCCCATCAGCTCGGGGCGGGCCATCGCCGGCTCGCCGCCGCTCGACGCCACCGTCTCGTTGGCGTCGGCGAAGATCTTCGCCTCGACCTTGTCGGCCGGGAGGAACTCCGTGTCCCCCGGCTCGATGACGGTCACCTTCCGGAGCATCTGCCGCACGATCAGCTCGATGTGCTTGTCGTGGATCGGCACGCCCTGGCTGCGGTACACGCTCTGGACCTCGTTGACGAGGTAGAGCTGGACGTCCCGCATGCCCATGATCTCGAGGATCTCCTCGGGGTCCTTCGACCCCTCGGTGAGGGCGTCGCCGGCCTGGACCTCTTCGCCGTTGCGGACCCTGAGGCGGGCACGACGCGACACCTTGTAGGTGATGGGCTCGGACCCGTCGTCGGGGATGAGCTCGATCGAGCGGGTGCGCTCGTCCTCGTGGATCTCGACCCGGCCCGACGCACGCGCGATCTCGGCCTTGCCCTTGGGGGTGCGGGCCTCGAACAGCTCGACGACACGGGGGAGACCGTGCGTGATGTCCTCACCGGCGACACCGCCGGTGTGGAACGTACGCATGGTCAGCTGCGTGCCGGGCTCGCCGATCGACTGGGCGGCGACGATGCCGACCGCCTCGCCGAGCTCGACCATCTTGCCGGTCGCCAGCGACACCCCGTAGCACTTCTGGCAGACGCCGTACTTGGCCTCGCAGGTGAGCACCGACCGGACGCGCACCTCGGCGACGCCCGACGTGTCGATGTGCTTCGACATCTCGGCCGAGACCGTGGACCCCGCCTCGATGACGACGTTGCCGGAAGCGTCCACCGCGTCCTCGAGGAGGACACGGGAGATCAGCTTCTGCTTGAGGTGGGCGCGCTCCTCGTTGATGTCGAGCTTGATGCCTCGGTCGGTCCCGCAGTCCTCCTGCCGGACGATGACCTCCTGGGCCACGTCGACCAGACGCCGGGTGAGGTAGCCGGAGTCGGCGGTCCTCAGAGCCGTGTCGGCCAGACCCTTACGGGCGCCGTGCGTCGAGATGAAGTACTCGAGGACCGTTAGACCCTCGCGGAAGTTCGCACGGATCGGCCTCGGGATGATCTCGCCGCGCGGGTTGGCCACGAGGCCTCGCATACCGGCGATCTGACGGATCTGCATGATGTTTCCTCGGGCTCCCGAGTTCGCCATCATGTAGATCGGGTTCAGCTCGTCGAAGTTGGCCTCCATGGCGTCCTTGACCTTCTCGGTCGCCTCGGTCCAGATCTCGATGAGCTCCTGGCGCCGCTCGTCCTCGGTGATGACGCCTCGGCGGTACTGCGTCTCGACCTGGTCGGCGCGCTTCTCGTGCTCGGCGAGGATCTTGGGCTTCTGCGGAGGCGTCACGACGTCCTCGAGACCGATCGTGATCCCGGCCTTGCTCGCGTAGCGGAAGCCCGTGGACTTCACCGCGTCGAGGATGTCGGCCAGGTCCTTCTTGTGGTAGCTCCGCGCACAACGGTCGATCAGCGCCCCGAGCTCCTTCTTCTTGAACGGGTAGTTCTGGAAGGGGAGGTCGTCGGGGAACGACTCGTTGAAGATCACGCGGCCCGGCGTCGTCTCCATCAGACGGTTCGGGTTCGCCTCGTACTCCTCGACGGTCTCGCCCTCGAAGCGCTTGAGTCCGCGGACCTTCACCATGGCGTGGATGCCGACGACCTTCGCGTCGTAGGCGCGCAGGACCTCGTTCGGCGAGGAGTAGACGTGGCCCTCGCCGGGCTCGCCCTCGTGCGTGACCGTCAGGTAGTAGGAGCCCATGACGATGTCCTGCGTCGGGGCGACGATCGGGTCGCCGTGCGCCGGCGAGAGGACGTTGTGCGCCGAGAGCATGAGGATGCGGGCCTCGGCCTGCGCCTCGGAGCTCAGCGGCACGTGCACGGCCATCTGGTCGCCGTCGAAGTCCGCGTTGAACGCGGCGCAGACGAGCGGGTGGATCTGGATGGCCTTGCCCTCGACCAGCACCGGCTCGAACGCCTGGATGCCGAGACGGTGAAGCGTCGGCGCACGGTTCAGCAGCACCGGGTGCTCGTGGATGATCTCCTCGAGGACGTCCCACACGTGCGCACGGCTGCGCTCGACCATCCGCTTCGCGCTCTTGATGTTCTGCGCGTGGCCGAGGTCGACGAGCCTCTTCATCACGAACGGCTTGAAGAGCTCGAGGGCCATCTGCTTCGGAAGGCCGCACTGG
>DASQEJ010000151.1:0-5317 GCA_035633715.1 Actinomycetota bacterium
GCGAGAGGCGTTCGGTATCGAGGAGATGCCGGTGTTCGCCCACCTGCCGCTGCTGGTCTCGACCGAGGGGAAGCCGCTGTCCAAGCGGTGGGGCGACGTCTCGGTCGCGGCGTATCGGGAGCAGGGGTTCCTCCCGGAGGCGATGGTCAACTACCTCGCGCTGCTCGGCTGGTCCTACGACGACAAGACGAACGTCTTCTCGGTCGACGAGCTGATCGAGCGCTTCACGCTCGAACGCGTGGGCAAGAACCCCGCCGCGGACGACGTCGCCAAGCTCGAGTGGCTGAACGGCCACTACATCCGCTTGCTCGCGGACGCGGAGCTGGCCTCCAGGATCGTCCCGTTCTGCAGCAGCGCGGGGTTCGACGCCGACATCGAGACGCTCACGGCCGTGGCGCCGCTGATAAAGGAGCGCCTCAAGCGACTCGACGAGGCCCCCGGGATGATCCGGTTCCTCTTCGAGGACGTCCCGCCCGAGGGCAAGGCGCTGAAGGCGCTCGACGGCCAGGAGGACTACCTCGCAGCGGTCGCGGGTGGCGTCGAGGCGCTCGAGAAGTGGACCACGCCGGCGATCGAGGAGGTGCTGCGCGGTCTGGCGGAGGAGCGGGGGCTCAAGCCCAAGCAGGCGTTCCAGCCGCTGCGCGCCGCGGTCACCGGGACCCTGGTGTCCCCGCCCCTGTTCGAGAGCATGGAGCTCCTGGGGCGGGAGAAGACTTTGAGGCGCCTGAGGTATCCTGCCTGACGCCCAATCACGCGGCGGCCTCGGCCGTCGCGCGGGAAAAGTTGGGTTGATGGGGCGTGGGGTAACCTGGCAGCCCGTCGGATTCTGGTTCCGATAGTCCTGGTTCGAATCCAGGCGCCCCAGCGCTAGCGAGCAACGAAACCCGGCCCGGTAGTCTAGTTGGCCAAGGACGCCGCCCTCTCAAGGCGGAGATCACGGGTTCGAATCCCGTCCGGGCTACGAGTACGCGTATCGAAGAGGAAGAGGGAGTGTGAGATGAACCGGACGGACCTGGTCGAGAGGCCGTACCTCAGGGACGACCTGCCGACGTTCCGCGCCGGTGACACCGTCAAGGTGCACGTGCGGGTGGTCGAGGGCGAGCGCGAGCGCATCCAGGTGTTCGAGGGCATCGTGATCCGCCGGCGCGGCAGCCAGCTCTCCGAGACCTTCACCGTCCGCAAGATCAGCTTCGGCGTCGGCGTCGAGCGGACGTTCCCGGTCCACTCGCCGATGATCGCCAAGATCGAGGTCGGCGCCCGCGGTGACGTCCGCCGGGCAAAGCTCTACTACCTCCGCTCCCGTGTCGGGAAGAAGGCGAAGGTCAAAGAGCTCAGGGACAGGTAAGCCCTCACCCCGTGGAGTCCCAGCACACGGCCCCGCCGCCACCCCCTCCTCCCGCGACCCCGGCGGAGCCGGAGCCCGACGGCGCGTCCGAGCCCGACGCAGCATCTCCGAAGAAGAAGCATTCCTTCTGGCGCGAGCTGCCGGTCCTCGTCGTCATCGCGTTCGTCGTCGCCCTGTTGATCAAGACGTTCCTCCTCCAGGCCTTCTACATCCCGTCGGCCTCGATGGAGCCGACGCTCGTCGAGGGGGACCGCGTCCTCGTCGAGAAGCTCAGCTACCGCTGGGGCGAGCCCAAGCGCGGCGACGTCGTCGTGTTCGAGAAGGAGTTCGCCACCGCGATCATCCCGGCCGAGCAGGACGACCCGTTCTGGGAGGACATCGGCAGCGCGCTCAAGGGCCTGTTCGGGTTCCCGACCGGCGGCACCCAGGACTTCATCAAGCGCGTGATCGCCGTCGAGGGCGACACGGTCGAGGGCCGCGACGGGCGCGTCTACGTCAACGGCGAGCCCGTGGACGAGCCGTACCTCGCGGACGGGACCGAGACGTCTCCGTTCGGGGCCGTCGACATCCCGAAGGGCATGATCTTCGTCATGGGCGACAACCGCGGGAACTCCGACGACTCCCGCGCCTTCGGCCCGATCCCCGTCGACGAGGTCGTCGGCCACGCGTTCCTGCTCCTCTGGCCCCCGTCTGATTTCGACACGCTCTGACGTCGCGCGATGCCGCGAGTACACGAGGTCGCCAAGCAGCTGGGCGTGACCTCCAAGGAGGTCTTGGCCTGCCTGGAGGAGCTAGGGGAGCCGCGCACCACCCACTCCTCCTCGATCGACGACGAGCTGGCGGAGCGCGTGAAGGCGGCGCTGCGCCCGGAGGCTGAGCCCGAGGTCGAGGAGCCGAAGGCCGAGCCCGAGGTGAAGGAGCCGGAGCCCGAGGTCGAAGAGCCGGAGCCCGAGCGCGAACCCGCCCCCGAGGCGAAGCCGGCCCCGGCCCCCAAGAAGAAGCGCGCGTGGCTCCGGCACCTCGCCGAGCTCCCCGTCCTGATCCTCATCGCGTTCGTGATCGCGATCGTGATCAAGACGTTCCTCGTGCAGGCGTTCTTCATCCCGTCGGGCTCGATGATCCCGACGCTCCACGTCGGCGACCGCGTCCTCGTCGAGAAGCTCTCGTACCGCTTCGGCAGCCCCCAGCGCGGTCACGTCGTCGTATTCGAGAAGGACGTCTTCGGCGAGACCCCGGACCTCCCCTGGTACGACGACGCGCGCAACTTCGTGCGCGAGCTGCTCGGGCTGCCGACTGGGATCGAGGAGGACTACATCAAGCGGGTCGTCGCGGTCGGCGGCGACACGATCCGCTACTACGGCCAGCCCCGCCGGCTCTACGTCAACGGGACCGAACAGCCCCAGAGCTACGTGAACCGGGGGCAGGACCCGGCGAGCCCGACGATCACCGCGCAGGACTGCAAGCGCCTCCAGATGCAGACCGAGGGCGGAGGCTGCGTCGTACCTGCGGGGAAGGTCTTCGTGATGGGGGACAACCGGGGGAACTCCGAGGACTCGCGGATCCTCGGCCCGATCGACGAGGACAAGATCGTGGGCCACGCGTTCCTGATCATCTGGCCGCCGAACGACTTCGGGACGATCTAGAGTCACCCCGATGGTGATGGACGCCACCGGGCTCCTCGAGACCCGGCTCGCCGGAGCGGGGTTCGAGAAGGTCGCCGGGGCCGACGAGGTCGGCCGCGGGGCTCTGGCCGGCCCCCTCATGGCCGCCGCCGTGATCCTGCCGCCGGGCGCGTGCATCGAGGGCCTCCGCGACTCGAAGATGTGCACCGCGCTCCAGCGCGAGCGTCTCGCTCAGCGGATCAAGGAGATCGCGCTCGCGTACTGCGTCGTCCGCGTCAGCCCCGAGAAGATCGACCGCAACGGTCTCCAGCGGTGCAACCTCGAGGCGTTGCGACGGGCTCTGAAGGGCCTCGACGAGGAGCCCGACTACGTGCTGCTCGACGCGTTCCGGCTCCGGCGCGCGGCCTGGCCCAGCCTCGGCGTGAAGAAGGCCGACGCGGTGTCGACGAACGTCGCGGCGGCGTCGATCCTCGCCAAGGTCGAGCGCGATCGCTGCATGCGCCGGTACCACCGGCGCCATCCCGAGTACGGGTTTGCGACGAATGTCGGATACGGGACCCGCGCGCACTGGCGTGCGCTCCAGCAATACGGGCCGTGCACGATCCATCGCAGATCCTTCTACGGCGTCGAGGGATTCGTCGACTCCGATGGCGTCTTTCGGCCGCACTTGGCGCGAGACTTGGAGGAGCCAGCGGTGTTCGAAGAACGGCACCGGTCGCCTCGGCGAGCGGTCCAAGCGAGACGGGAGACGGGATGAGCGTCGAGGACCTCGAGAAGTACGAGGCCGAGATGGAGCTGCAGCTCTACAAGGAGTACCGGGACGTCCTCCCGATGTTCAAGTTCGTGGTCGAGACCGAGCGCCGCTTCTATCTCGCGAACGGGGTCAACGTCGACACGCGCCACATGGGCGCGAAGGTCTGGTTCGAGGTCGAGCTCACCGACGCGTGGGTCTGGGACATGCACCGGCCCGCACGCTTCGTCTCCCACGTGAAGGTCGTGACGTTCCGCGACCTGAACGTCGAGGAGCTCGCGCAGCTCGCCGAGCGCGACATCATCCCGGACCCGCCGGGGATGGCCACCTAGCCTTTTCGTCGTACCCCTCTCCTAGTTTCGAGCGCATGCACGCGCGCTCACAGCTCGGCCGGCGGGGAGAGGACGCGGCCTGCGATCTCTACTCCCGCCTGGGCTTCCAGGTCGTCGAACGCAACTACAGGGCCGGCAGGGGCGAGATCGACGTGGTCGCGAGGCGCGGTGACGTGCTGGTCTTCTGCGAGGTCAAGACGCGCCGTTCCGACCAGTGGGGTCTTCCCGCGGAGGCGGTAGACCGGGCCAAGCAGGCGCGGCTCCGCAGGCTCGCGGCCGCGTGGATGGCCGAGCGCAAGCCGGGCTACGTGGACGTCAGGTTCGACGTGGTCTCGGTTATCGTGCGCGGCGACCGGACCGACGTGACGCACGTCCCGGACGCTTTCTAGGAGGGGCCGTGACGCAATACGAGTCGCTTACGTGGGAGCTCGAGGGCCACGTCGCGACCGTCACCCTCGACCGTCCCGCTAAGAAGAACGCGATGTCGTGGACGATGTTCGAGGAGATCCGCGACGCGTTCGACCGGGCTTCGTCCGACGACGACGTGCGCTGTCTCGTCGTCACCGGGGCCGGGGGCGCGTTCTGCTCCGGCGCCGACCTCTCGGACCCGGCCAACCTCGTCGACTCCGTCTTCGCGTTCAAGGAGCGGATGCGCACGATCCACGCCATCGCTTCGGCCGTCGTGAACTGCACCGTGCCGACGATCGCGAAAGTCACGGGGATCGCGGCGGGGGCCGGCTGCAACCTCGCGTTCTGCTGCGATCTGATCGTCGCCACCCGCGACGCCGCGTTCGCGGAGCTGTTCGTGAAGCGCGGCCTCGTCGTCGACTTCGGCGGCTCGTGGGCGCTCAGCCGGCTGCTGCCGCTCAACCGCGCGAAGGAGCTGGCGCTGCTCGGGGAGACGCTGTCGGCGGAGGAGGCCGACCGGTGGGGCCTCGTGAACCGGCTGTGCGACGCGTCCGAGGTCGACCAGGTCGTGAAGGACCTCGCCGCACGTCTCGTCGCGCTGCCGCCGCGCACGGCCTCGATGATCAAGGAGAACCTGAACCGCGCCGGCCACCGCTCCCTCGACGAGAACCTCGACGCCGAGTCGCTCACGCAATCGCTGGCCTTCGGCAGCGCCGACACCCGCGAGGCCCTGATGGCGTTCGTCGAGAAGCGAGAGCCCCGCTTCGAGGGCCGCTAGGCGCGTTTTCGTCGTACCCCCCGCATAGGTTGACGTTGGGCCGCGAACCCGGGGGAAGCCGAGGTTGCACGTGCTTGCAAA
>DASQEJ010000152.1:0-2876 GCA_035633715.1 Actinomycetota bacterium
ACGCCCGCCGCGACGACCACGCGTCGCGCCGCGATCTCGAACGACTCGCCGGTCACCTCGTCTCTCACCGATGCCCGGCACCCGTCCTCGGTGCCGTCGGGGGACTCCACCGCGACGGGGTTCGCGACCGTCGCGCCGTGGCGCCGCGCCTGGCCGAGCACCGCGAACACCATCCGGACGTCGTCGGTCCTGCAGTCGTAGAAGAGGTAGCCCCCGCGCACCTTTCCGTGGGGCAGCGCCGGGACGAGCGCCTCGGTCTCGTCGCCGCTCATGTGGCGGTGGACCTTGAGGTTCTTGAAGCTCGCCAGCGCGTCGTAAGTCCACAAGCCCACGCCGAACAGCGCCCGGTTCCAACGGTTCGAGACCGGCAGCACGAACGGGATCGGCTCGACGAGGTGTGGCGCGAGCCGGCGCAGCAGGTCGCGCTCGATCGACGCCTCGCGCATCAGCCCGAACTCGCGCTGCTCGAGATAGCGCAGCCCGCCGTGGACGAGCTTCGAAGACTTGCTCGACGTCCCGGACGCGAAGTCGGCTCGCTCCACGAGCGCTACGGACAGTCCCCGCGACGCCGCGTCGAGCGCGATCCCCGCGCCGGTGATGCCACCGCCGACGACGAGGAGGTCGAACGTTACGCCCGGTGCCGCCAGACGCTCGAGCGCGTGCGCTCTCGAACCGAGCGCGCTCACGACAGGAGCCCGGCCGCCCATCGCACGACGGTGGCGGCGCCGATCACGACGAACACCAGGCCGACGAGGATCAGCGGACCCATCCACCAGTCGAGCTGGCGCCCCAGCGGGTCGTCCTCGGCCTCGGACGTCCTGCGGACGACGAGCTGCGGCCCGCCGAGCTGCGAGAAGTGCAGGTGCTCGCGCTGGCCCTCGACGACGTCCGCGAGTCCCTGGAGCAGGTCGATCAGCTCTTCGTCGTCGACCGTGACGGTCGCCTCGGTGAGCGACTCTCCCTGCCGGTCCTCGATCTTCATCCGTATATCCTCCTGCACATGCCCGCCGACCTGCGCCTTCTCGACGAGGACCAGCGCGATCTCGCGGCGATGGTACGGGAGTTCGCGACGAAGGAAGCCGGCCCCGCCTCGATCGGCTACGAGGAGCGGTCCGAGGACCCGGTCGCGCTCTACCGGCAGCTCGCCGACCTCGGCCTCACCGGGATCCCGTTCCCGGAGGAGTACGGCGGGGGCAACCAGCCCTACGGGACCTACCTGCTCGTCATCGAGGAGCTCGCGCGCTCGTACCTCGCGCTCGCGATCGGGCTCTCGGTGCACACCCTGTGCGCGTTCGCGGTGAACGAGTTCGGGACCGACGCGCAGCGCAAGGAGGTCCTGTCGAAGCTCGCGACGGGGGAGTGGTTCGGCGCGTACTCGCTGTCCGAGCCCGGCTCGGGATCCGACGCGGCAGCGTTGACGAGCAAGGCCGTCCGTTCCGACGGGGGCTATCTGTTGAACGGGAGCAAGGTCTTCTGCACCCGGGGGGCCGAGGCCGACGCGGTCCTGATGATGGCGCGCACCGGCGACGAGTCGTCCCGAGGCATATCCGCGTTCGTTCTCCGCAAGGGGACGCCCGGCTTCGCCGGCTCGAAGAAGGAAGACAAGATGGGCTGGCGCTCGTCGCCGACGTGGATGCTCCAGATGGACGACGTGCACGTCGACGAGGGCGCGCGCATCGGCGAGGAGGGGCAGGGCTTCAAGATCGCTCTGGCGTCGCTCGACTCGGGGCGCCTCGGGATCGCTGCGTGCGCCGTCGGCGTGGCGCAGGCCGCGCTCGACGAGGCGATCACGTTCACGCGCGAGCGCGAGCAGTTCGGCAAGCCCGTGGCCGCGAACGAGGGCGTCCAGTTCATGCTCGCCGACATGGCGACGTCGATCGAGGCCGGTCGCCGGCTCTACCGCCACGCCGCCGCGCTACGTGACGCGAAGCAGGACTACTCGCTCCAGGCGGCGCAGGCGAAGCTGTTCTGCACGGACATGGCGATGAAGGTGACGACGGACGCGGTGCAGCTCCACGGGGGCTACGGCTACATCACGGAGTACCCGGTCGAACGCTTCATGCGCGAGGCGAAGGGCCTGCAGATCGTAGAGGGCACGAACCAGATCCAGCGCTACGTGATCGGGCGCAAGCTGACGGGGCTCTGACACTTCGGTAGGCCTGTTCTAGGTCCCCCATAGCTCGCGGTTACGGCTCCCGATACCGCCGGTGACACGCGGAGGCAGGATTCCGCCACGGGTGCTCGAACACGTCCCCGTCTTCACCCGTCGAGTGCTCTTGTCATCGAGAGGAGGAACACGAATGAAGCGCATCCGTCTGATGGTCGTCGCGGCCCTCGCGGTCTCGTCCCTCGGCATCGCCGCGGCTCCGGCCTCGGCCTGCGACCCCGAGACCCGGCCGTGCTGCCCGAACGACGACCCGGTCAACCGGCTGTGGGAGAAGCTGACCGGCGACACGCTCATCCGCTGCCCCTGGGCCTAGAGCGGAAACGACTTCGGCAACGCAAAACGGCGGCCCCCGAAAGGGCCGCCGTTTTCGTTTTCGCTAGGGCTAGATCGCCTTCACGTTTGTAGCCTCGGGGCCTTTGCTGCCCGCCCTCTCGTCGAACTCGACCGCCGCGCCCTCTGCGAGAGACTTGTAGCCGTCCGCAAGGATGCTGCTGTGGTGGACGAAGAGGTCCTTCGTCCCGTTCTCCGGAGTGATGAAGCCGTAACCCTTTGCGTCGTTGAACCACTTCACTGTTCCAGTTGCCAATGCCATACACCTCCCCCCGTTGCCGATGGCGCTCGGAGCGCCCGCGATAGACCGCTGATTGCGATTGCGAGGGGCGGGCCGGGCCCGCCGCGACGGTCGCTGAGATGCGGGGGCCCGGAGGCC
>DASQEJ010000153.1:0-3338 GCA_035633715.1 Actinomycetota bacterium
GGACATCCCGGCCGGAGCCGCCCTTACGAAATCTCTGGCGTCAAGGGGCCTCGCGCGCGAGGGCGAAACGCTCCAGTGGCAGTGGGCAAACCTGGTCCAGAACACGCTCCTCTTCAGAATCTATCTAGAGGTCCTGCCCAAGGCCGAGTCGATCGAGGTATTCCACGGATTCTTCCCCGCCCAAGCCATTGCCGCCGCGCTGCGCATCGACGACGCCCTTACCTTCTAGTCCCAGCCCTCGGGGGGTAGCACCGCGCGCGTCGCGGCCTCGGTTATCTCGTAGGAGTAGCCGCGGCGCGCAAGCATCTGTTGGATCCTCGTCGCTTGTTCGCGCAGCGGCTTCGACGCGACGCGGCGGACGTAGCGGGCCGCAAGGTCCGTCGCCTGCGCTACCTCGTCGAGGCCCGCCTGCGCCAGCGCGCTCTCGGCTACCTCGCGGGAGACGCCTTTCGAGTGCAGCTCGTGGGCCAAGGCGCGGGCGGACAGCTTCTTGCGGTCCGATCGCTCGCGCACCCACTGCAGCGCGAACTCCGCGTCGTCCACTAGGCCGAGTGCCTTCAGACGCTCGAGCGCAACCGCCACGACCTCCGGCTCGAAGCCTGCGTCGGCCAGGCGCTTCGTGAGCTCGGCCTCCGAGCGCGGCCGGGACGCGAGCAGGCGCCCGGCCCGGGCCATCGCCTCGCGCCGGGCGCCGTCCAGGAGGGCGGCCGGTCCCGCCCCGGGAGAGTCTCCCGAAGCGAGGCCCGGCATCGCCTCCTGGACCGGAACCATCTAGGAGGCGGCCTCCGGCGCGGCCGGCACGGGGTCGTCCTCGTCGGAGCCGAGGAGCCCCAGCTTGTCCTTGATCTTGAGCTCGATCTCGGTCGCGATGTCGGGGTTGCCGGCGAGGAACGCCTTGGCGTTCTCGCGACCCTGCCCGAGCTGGTCGTCGCCGTAGATGAACCACGCCCCGGACTTGCGGACGATGCCGTGGTCGATCGCGACGTCGAGGAGGCTTCCTTCCTTCGAGATGCCGAAGCCGTACTGGATGTCGAACTCGGCCTTCTTGAACGGCGCGCTGACCTTGTTCTTCACGACCTTCACGCGGACCCTCGAGCCGACGACCTCGGCCCCGTCCTTCAGCGAGTCGATCCGGCGCACGTCCATGCGCACCGACGAGTAGAACTTGAGCGCCCGGCCCCCGGGCGTGGTCTCGTTCGACCCGAACATCACGCCGATCTTCTCGCGGATCTGGTTGATGAAGATCAGGATCGTCTTCGAGCGGTTCACGCTCCCCGCGAGCTTGCGCAGCGCCTGGCTCATCAGACGGGCCTGGAGGCCGACGTGGCTGTCGCCCATCTCGCCCTCGATCTCGGCCCTCGGCACGAGCGCCGCGACGGAGTCGACGACGATCACGTCCATCGCACCGGAACGCACGAGCGTGTCGGCGATCTCGAGCGCCTGCTCGCCCGTGTCGGTCTGCGAGCAGAGGAGGTTGTCGATGTCGACGCCGAGCGCCTTCGCGTAGCTCGGGTCGAGCGCGTGCTCCGCGTCGATGAACGAGACGAGGCCCCCGGACTTCTGAGCCTCGGCGATCACGTGCAGGCTGACCGTCGTCTTGCCGGAGCCCTCGGGCCCGTAGATCTCGACGATGCGGCCCCGCGGCAGCCCGCCGATCCCGAGCGCGAGGTCGAGCGCCAGCGACCCCGTCGGGATCGCCTCGATCCCCGTGGAGTGCCCGGCGTCGCCGAGCCGCATGATCGACCCCTTGCCGTGCTGCTTCTCGATCTGGGCCAGCGCCATGTCGAGCGCCGCGTCGCGGCCCTTCACGTCGCGGCTCGTATCGGTGACCGCGGCCCTCGATTCCCTGATTCCTGCCACCTGTGCCTCCCTTGTGCGTGGGACCCGCCTCGGGTCCTTCGTGAGGCCGAACCTAGAGACGGGGTACGACAGTTATATCCGAACGTATGTTCGAGGGCCGGATTTCGCGGGGAGTTACCCACACGTAGTTACCAGGATGTGATCTTACTTCTCCACAGGGCCGGAAGGCGAGGGCTTCAGGCGGGCTTGGTCGCGACGACTCGCTCGACGATCCCCCACTTGAGGCGTTCGAGCTCGTCGACGCGGAAGCCCTCGCGGCGCAGGTGGTCGAGCGGCTCGCGGGCGACGTGGTCACCCTCGAAGCGGACCGTGAGCGGCTCGATCGCCCGCTGCACCGCCCGCACCGCCACCACCGGGCTGCGGACGTGCTCCATCGCCACGAACCTCCCTCCGGGACGCAGGACCCGTCGCACCTCCCGGACCGCGGCCGCGTCGTCCGGGATGCTGCACAGCGAGATCGTGCAGGTGACGGTGTCGAAGCTGTCGTCCGGGAAGTCGAGCGCCTGAGCGTCCCCGAGGCGCAGGTCGAAGGCCCGGCCGAGCGAGCGGGCGCGCTCACGCGCGAGCGACAGCATCCCCTCGCTCAGCTCGATGCCGGTGAGCTCGACATCGTCGGGATAAAGGTGGAGGTTGCGGCCGGTGCCGACCGCGATCTCGAGCGTGGCGCCGCGGGCGCGCGAGCAGACCCACTCACGGCCCCCCTGGAACAGCCGGCGCTCGAAGAAGCCGATCCGGCGGTCGTAGACCGGCGCGACCCGGTCCCAGATGCGGTTTACGCGCGCGGTCTCGGACGCACGATCCAACTAGTGGCGCGGTGGAGCGACGATCCCCGCGTACACGCGGCCCCCGGCTGCGCCGATCATCACGCAGAGCGCAAACGCCATCGCGACGCCGCTCAGCGGGAGGTCCCACGGAGCGGGCTGCTCGGCCGGCGCGGTGCTGCCGGTGTTCTGGATCGCTACGGGGGCCTGGCGTCCACCCCCGGTGGAGCGGGGGTTGGACCGAGCCCGAGGCGTGCCCGTCGCGGAGCCGCCGCCGTTCCCGCGGCCCGCTCCCCCGCCGCCCGAGCCGGCCGTCTCCGACCCTCCCGGCGCGGCAGGCGCGGCCGGATCCTGCGGAGTGCCGCCACCGCGGCCTCCGCCCGAACCACCTTCGCCGGAACCTCCGCCGCCGGACCCGCCCCCGCCACCGCCACCGGAGCCTCCGCCGCCGGGATCGGGCGGCGGCTCACTGCCGGGGCACGGATCGCCGCCCGACGACGTGAACGTGAAGCTCCCGCTCGTGACGTGCGCGTCGAGAGCCGACTGCGCCTTGAACTGGACGGTGTAGGTCCCCGCCTTGTCGCCGGACATCGACACCGACATGTTGTAGCCGTTCGGGTTGGAGTCGCCGTGGTCTACCTGGCTCCCGCAGGGGTCGAAGACCGACATCGACGAGCTGTCGGTGAGCGGCTCGGTGAACTCGGCGGTGATCTGGCT
>DASQEJ010000154.1:0-4744 GCA_035633715.1 Actinomycetota bacterium
GGGTTCGAAGCCGTGCTGTCGATCTCGAACCACTACGTCACGTCCTCGACGGAGTATCCGATAGAGGTGGATCGCCGGAAGCTGAGAAAGGTCGCCCTCCACCACTGGTCTTGGGTGGACATCCTTACGGAGGCGGTCGTCCAGAAGGAGCATCGAGGGGTCTCCGACCCCGACCAGGCGTACATCCTCAACGAGCTCATCAGGTACATGAGCGACACACGTTCGGGTGTTCTGACGTTCGAAGGGATGGGTCCGGGATGGACCAAGGTCCGGGACGGCGCTCGCGAGGGGACCCTCCGTAAGAACGACCCCGAGGTCGGCGCCGTGGCGGCCCGATGGGATGACCTGATCCGTTACGTCGGGCTCGACCTCACGAAGCTGCTCGGGCGGGACGTCAAGCAGATCCTTCCAAAAGAGGAGCGGACGCCCGCTGCGCGACAGGCCGCACTCCGAGAGTCCTTAGCGAACAGCGGCGTGCTCTACGCGGAGGTGTCCGTGCCGGACACCTCCGGTGCCCTCGGGATCTCCGCCGATCTTCGGACGAAGCAGGTGGCACTCACGACGTATCTGAATGCCCCGAAAGAAGGGCGGTCGAAAGGCCGTGTGTCGTGGCTGCTGCGGCAACTGCAGAATGCCCCCGACAACCTGACGATAGAGGCGCGTCTGGGCCGCGGGCAATCTCTCGCTGCGTCGCTCGCGAAGCTGCGCGAGACGCCCGAGGCCCTTTATCCAGAGGCGCCTAAGGAGATCAGGGCGTTCGTCCTGACGCTCACGAGGAACATGGGTGTGAAGAAGGACGCCAGCAAGGGTTCCTTCGTCGACAGCGTCGTATCGACGACAAGGACTTCTACACGCAGGTCCTTCAGAATCTGCGGCCCTGGAAGCCAGCGCCGCCCAAGGCGCGGAGGGCCGCATCAGGCGAGGGCGAGGCCCAAGAGACGGTGGTGGGTCTCCCGAACGCCGTAGCCGAAGGGCTAGAAGCGGCGCAGGAGGAGCAAGAGGAGGGCCAGAGGGAAGCGCCCCTCCAGCCGGATGCGGCTCCCTCAGGCTCCTAACGGGGCTTCATCGAGGAATCCGTTACGCATAGCGTGCGTTTTTGCTCAATGAGGCATGAGCGGGGGGTCGATAGACTCCCAGCCGAACATTGAAAAGAACCCAAGCTCGGGGCTGAACTGGTATCGACTCTGATCAGACCGAGGCAGGGGAAGCGAGCCGAGGACTCCGGGTGTGACCTCGTTAAATATTCTCGGAACAACAATAAATGCCGCTGCCTAACCGCACGGTTGCCATTCCTTAGCAATGGCCGTCGGCCCGGGGATCGCCTGCGCCCCCGGGATCCGGCGTCGCCTAGCAGGCTCACCGTCCGGCGTCCGCTCGGGGCAATGGACGGGACATCTAACCTGAGCTAGGCACCGGTCGCCGCCGTCTGCGGGCCGGCCGGCGCCGAAACCTGACCGCAGACTACGCTCGTAGAAGTCCTGCCACGGGGTCGGAGGACCCGGGTTCGATTCCCGGCAGCTCCACAAGGCCCAGAGAACCAACCCGCCACTCGCGCAGTCTCCCTTCTCGGACGAACCCTAGGAGGGGAGTGACCCATGCTCAGAGCCGGGCGGATCTTTCTGTTGATGGCCCTCGTCGTCGCCGTGGCTTGCGGCGAGAAGCCCGAAGCGTCGAACACGGCCACCGACGACGTCCTCTACTTCGAGGGCCCCCGCGGCATCTCCGTGCTCGCCGCCGGGGCCGGAAGCGAGGCCCCCACCACGCCGGGCATCCCCTCCACCGACTGGTCCAGCGTCGTGACCGCCGAGGCGAACCGCAAGGCGACGCACGTCGAGGCGCTCGACGCACGCAGCGGCGAGTCCCAGTGGACGCAGTCGATCGAAGGATCGAAGCTCGACGTCCGCGTCGTCTCGCGCGAGGCCGAGATGGTCGCGTTGACTCCACGCGGCGACCACTACTCGCAAGGCCGCACGGAGACGACGCTCGTCGTCACCGGCCGCGGCGTCGCGCCGCAGACGATCGAGCTCGAGGGCAACTACGAGCCCGAAGCGTTCTCGAACGACGGCGGAAGCGTGTTCCTGCTCGAGTACCTGCCGGCGAAGGCGCCGACGAGCTACCGCGTGCGCCGGCTCGACCTAGCGACCGAGAAGGTCCTCGGCGTCTACAGCGTCGACGCCGAATTGCAGGAGCGCATGCGCGGCACGGCCCGCATCCAGGCGATGAGCCCCGACGGCACGTACCTCTACACGCTCTACACGACGGGAGGCGGGCGCCTCGGCCCCCGCCGCGCGTTCATCCACGTCTTGAACCTCGACGAGCTGTGGGCGCACTGCATCGACCTGCCCGCGGAGTTCGGCCAGCTGCGAGAGCCGCAGGTCGCGATCACGCTGCGGCCCGACTCCAAGCGCCTCTACGTCAACGACGTCGACTCCGGAGCGATGGCCGAGGTCGACACGCAGTCGCTCGAGATCCTGGAGACGGCGGAGGCGCCGGTGCTGACCTCCGGCTACACGCCGCGCGGCGTGCACGACGGCGACCACACGCTCTACCTCGCTCGCGGCCCGTTCCTCTCGGCGATCGACACGGACACGTTGAAGGAGACCGACGCGTGGACGATGCCCGTGAAGATCCGGGGCATCCAGGTGTCGAGCGACGCGAAGAAGGTGTACGTCGCGCTGATGAGCAGGGTCGTGACGCTGAACGCCGCGACGGGCGAAGAGATCGAGACGACGGACCCGCCCGGTGTCGGGCGGATCCACCGGATGGGCCCGGTGATGCGGAGCATCCAGACGCCGCTGTCGAAGGTGACGTGCGCCTGCTGACCTGAACCCCCTGCCCCCGTGGGAACCTGTCCCGCGTGGGCGAGGGGGGAGCGCACCGGCCGGAACGGAGACGAAGCCGCGCGGGCGTGTTCGTCCTCCGGCTCGTCGCGGCGATCGTCGCGATCGCGGCCCTGACGGAGCTGACGGGGGACCTCGTCGACAAGGCCCGTGCGCCTGCGCCCGAGGAGCCGAGAGCCGCGGCCCCCGAGACGCCCGCGGGGGAAGAGGACGACGACCGCCGGTCGCGGCCGGCCCCGCAGCTCGTGCACGAGGGCGACCCCACCGTCTACGACGCGCAAGAGGTGCTCGACGGGCGCTGCACGCGTCAGCGCGGGAGCTTCGGCCCGGCGTCCCGCGGTTCCGGCCTCGACGACGACGTCGCGACGATCTCGCGGCGAGTAGAGCGGATCCGCTGGCTCGACTTCCGGCGACCGGTCGACACGCGGCTCGTCTCGCGGTCGGAGGTGGGCGCGCGCTTCGTCAGCTCGTACCTCCGCCGGTACGGCGAACGCGAGGCGGCGCGCGACCAGCAGGTGCTCGTGGCGCTGCGGCTCCTTCCGGAGGGCGCCGACCTCCGCGAGCTCACGGCCGGTCTCCTCGGGCAGGGGGTCGCCGGTTTCTACAGCCCTCGCAAGGACCGGCTGTACGCCGGCGGGAGCGGCGACGCGCTGACGCCTTACGACGAGATGGTCCTCGCGCACGAGCTCGACCATGCCCTCGTCGACCAGGCGCTGAGGTTGCCGGGGACGCTGTCGCGGGACCCGATGCTGGGCGACACGATGCTCGCGCACCAAGCTCTCGGCGAAGGCGACGCGACGCTCGTGATGATCAGGTACGCCGCGGCGCGCTTCACGGAAGGCGAGCTCGACGCGTTCCTGTCGCGGTTCACGCAGAGGACCGTCCAGGCCTCGACCGACGTCCCGTACTTCGTCGCTCGCGCGAGTGAGTTCCCGTACTACGAGGGGCTGTTGTTCGTGTGCTCGGAGTGGCGGCCGCGCGAGTGGGACGCCGTCGACCGGATGTACCTGCGACCCCCTGCGTCGACCGCGGACGTCTTGTTCCCGTTCCGCTACCACGAGGACAACGAGGTCGAGCTCCCGCGGTCGCCGGCGTCGCCGGGGGCCGCGTGGGGACGGCCGCGCGCCGCGTCGTTCGGAGCGTTCGACCTCATGGTCCTGCTCGAGAACGCGGACCTGGCGAGCAAGGGCGAGACGATCCCGGGCAGCCACGTCGACGCCGTCCGCGGGTGGGACGGAGGCGTGCTGCACTCGTGGCTGCGCGGGCCGCGCACGACGATCCACCTCGGGCTCGTCGACGCCGGGGTCGAGACCCCCGACGGCCGCGACCGCCGGCTGTGCGGGGTGCTGCGGCGCTGGTTCCTCGAGTCGTTCCCGGATGCGACGCTCGCTCGGCCGCGGATCCGGAGCGCGGAAGCCTGGAAGACCGGCGGTGAGCTCGCAATCCTTCGGTGCAAGGGGCGCGAGGTCGAGCTCGGCAAGGGCCCGTCCCCACGAGCCGTCCGGCGGCTCTTCGGCTGACGACGCCTGCGGACTTGGCCGGCGCCACCTGGTAATCCGACGAAGTCGTAGCGACGACCCCGCGTTAGTGTCGGTGGCCTCTCCCGGTTCCAAGAGGAGGCCCACCGTGCAGGAGAAGATCCAGAAGACCGAGCAGGAATGGCGTGAGGAGCTCACGCCCGAGCAGTACGCGATCCTGCGCGGCAAGGGGACCGAGGCCCCCTTCACCGGCAAGTACGTGAACACCAAGGACGACGGCGTCTACCGCTGCGGGGCGTGCGGCGCGGAGCTGTTCAGCTCCGACACGAAGTTCGACTCGGGCAGCGGGTGGCCGAGCTTCACCGAGCCCGCGAACCGCGCCAACGTCGAGCTCCACACCGACACGAGCCACGGGATGGTGCGCAC
>DASQEJ010000155.1:0-3656 GCA_035633715.1 Actinomycetota bacterium
GTCGCCGCCGCGGAGTCGGGGAAGTCAGTGCCCGTCGCCGAGACCCTGACCCCGTTCGTGAGCACGTGCGACTCCACGACCGCGCACGTGGCCGTGCGTGCGTCGTAGCGGACGAGGTCCCAGCGGGTCCCGTTCTTCGGGAATCGGAGACCGTACGCGCGCGGGTAACCCTCGCTGAAGGTCCGCTGTTGCGCGGAGCGCAGCTGGGTGACGGTCGTCTCGTGGGCTCCCTGGAGCGCCTTCGTGCGCAGGTAGTGACGCAGCGAGACCGCGCCGAGGCCGAGCACCATCGCGCCGATCAGGGTCACGACCAGCAGCTCGACGATCGTGAACCCGCTATCCGTTGTGTCGCGCATCTAACGCTTTGGCTCCTTGGTCGATTTGTCTTCCTTATCGGCCGGAGCAGGGCCCCGCTGAAAGCCCGGCGCCCGTCGTTACCGCCCGCTGCGCCTACTACGTAGGCTGCCGCGATCGACCCCACGCCGCCCCCCGGGGGCACCGACGACTCGTCTATCCGGCGCGACGGCCGAGCCCGCCGCGGCTCCGGCGGAGCGCCGGAGCTGGCGCTCGTCGCGGTCTCGGGGGCCGCCCTGACGCTCGCGTTCCCGGAGCCCAGCCTCGCCCCGCTCGCCTGGGTGGGCCTGGCGCCTCTGCTGGCGCGCCTCGCGGGCGCCGGCGCCAAGAGGGGGTTCCTGCTGGGGGCCGTGTTCGGGCTGGGCTTCTTCGGGACGTTGCTCTACTGGGTCTCGATCGTCGGCTACCTCGCGTGGCTCGTCCTCGTCCTGCTACAGGCGGCGTACGCGGGCCTCTTCGGCGCCCTGTGGGGGTGGCTGTCGAAGCGGGCGGGCCCGGTGGCTTCCGTCGTCGCGCCCGCGTTGCTGTGGGTGGCGATCGTCGAGTACCTGCGCGCCGTGACCCCGGTCGTCGGGTTCACGTGGGGGCAGCTCGCCCAGAGCCAGCACGACGTTCCCGCCGTCCTCGGCTCGGCCGCGTGGGGCGGGTCGTGGTTGGTCGCGCTCCAGCTCGTGGTCGTCAACGCACTCGTGGCCGCGGGCGTCCGGGCCGCGCGGGACCGAGCTCACCGGGGCGCGCTCGTGCGGGTCGTCGCGGCGGCCGCGGTCCTGCTCGCAGCCGCTTTCTGGCCGCGGTCCGAGGCGACGGGGGAGGCGGTGGACGTCGCGATCGTCCAGGGGAACATCCCCGAGGACCGGCCCCCGTCGTACGAGAAGGACCTGGAGATCATCGAGAACCACGTCCGGCTCACCGAGACCGTCCCGCCCGAGGCCGACCTGGTCCTATGGCCCGAGAGCTCCGTCGGCGTCGATCCCGCACGCGACCCTGCCGTGGCGGACGCGCTGCGGACCGCTGCCCGCTCGGTGGGCCAGCCGTTGATCGTCGGCGGCAACCTCGCGCGCGACGACGGCGACTACCAGGTGATGGCGTACCTCGTCTCGGCAGACGGCGAGATCGTCGACTCGTACCAGAAGACCCACCTCGTGCCGTTCGGCGAGTACGTCCCGGCCCGAGACCTCCTCGACTGGCTGCCCGCGCTCGCGCAGGTGCCCCTCGACGCGGTGCCCGGCGACGAGCCCGTCGTGTTCGACGTCGCGGGTGGAGCGGTGGCGCCGATCATCTCGTTCGAGGCCGACTTCGGCTCCCTCGCCGCGGGACGGGTCGCCGAGGGTGGCCGGCTGCTGGTCGTCCTCACGAACACGTCGACCTGGCGCCGCTCGTGGGCGTCCGCCCAGCACGTCGCGATGAGCCAGGTCCGCGCCGCGGAGACCGGCGTCTACGTCGCTCACGGCGCGCTCACCGGCATCTCCGCGTTCGTCGACCCCTCGGGCGAGGTCGTCGAGCGGTCGGAGCTGTGGGAGCCCGACGTCCTCGTGCAGAGGGTGCGCTTCGCCACCGGCGCGTCGTTCTACGCCCGGACCGGGGACTGGGTGGCGTTCGGCTCTATCGCGGCCGCCGTGCTGTGGGCGGCCGCCTCGTTCGTTACGGGATCGCGGAGCAGGACTCCTCGTTCTCGAACGCGTCCTTGAGCTCCTGGGAGTCGGGCGCCTCGATCGAGCTTCCGACGCTGGACAGCGCCTCCTGGAGGGTCGGGCCGAGCTGGGCCGCGCCCTGCTGGAACGCCTGCGGGTCGGTCGGCAGCTCCTCGATGTCCTGCTGCGCGTCGTCGAGGATCCCCTGGACCTCCTCGAACGCCGTCACGAGGCTGTCGGCCGCCTCCTCGCCGCCGTCGACGTCGGGCACCCCGGCGTCCTCGACCGCACCGACGAGGTCGCCGGTCTGCGCGCTCATCTCCGACAGGAGGTTCGAGAGGAGGTCCTTGCCCTCTTGCGGGTCGCCGCTCTGGAAGCTCTCGGTGAGGGACTCCGTCCGCTCCTGGATCCCGGTGACCCAGTCCTGCATGGCGCCGCAGACGTCGGCGGCGTAGGCCTCTGCGGACACGGCCTCGCCCGAGCCGCCCGAGTCGCCTCCCTCACCTCCGTCGTCTCCGCCACATGCCGCGACTCCCACGGCGAGCAGGAAGGCGAGTCCGACGGCGGCGATCCTCGAAGCGGGCATGTGGTTCTCCTTGTAGTAGGTGCCGGTGTGAAGACGATACGACGCCCGGTGACCTGGATCGAGGCATCAGGGCACAAGGGGTCCCGCCGCCCTTCCGGGCAGCGAAGTCCGCCCCTTTGTCTGCCCTTTCGGACGTGGCGAGAGCGCCACGCTCGGCCCAGCCTTCTCGCATGGCGCCGCGCTACCGAGTCCGGAAGGCACACGCGAGAGCCGCGCCGCGTCCGGCCCCGGTTCCGCAGGTCGACGGGGGGCTCCTGAGGCTGCCCCGGCTGGTGGGCAACAAGGCCTTCCAGGGGATGGTCCGCGAGGCCCGGCCCGTCGCGGGGCCCCCGCTCCAGCGCGTCGTCCTCCACGACGTCGACTTCGACAAGCTGCAGCACGTCAACGAGGGCTACGCGTACATGGATGCGCGCCCGTTCGTGGACGAGTACGAGATCGCGCAGTCGGCGCAGGTGCTCGGGAACCTGTACGGGATGAAGGTCCGCCCCATCCGGAAACCGAGCAAGGTCGGCTCCGCGATCCTGGACGAGCCGCTCGTCCTCGTCGGCCACGGGGGGCAGGGGCAGTTCATGAACATGACCCCGTTGGAGTTCGAGGGATACCTGTCCGCCTGGGGTGTCGCGCCTCAGACGCAGGTGGTCCTGGCCGGATGCTCTACGTCGGGCGCGGCCGCCGCGATCGACGTCGTTCGGAGGCTCACGGGGAGACCGCCGATCGTCAACCGCGACCTCGCGTTCACCGTGCCCGGAAGCGGCGAGTACGTGGTGCCGGACGCAGAGGCCGTCAGGGACGCGTTCAAGGTTCGCAACAACCAGCTGCGCAAGATCGACCTCGCGATGCTCGAAAGGGTCCGCGACCGCCTGAAGGGCGCCTTCTTCGCCGAGGCGACCAAGGACAACTACGCCCTCGCCGTCGAGGTGGTGCAGGCCTTCCGCGCCGGTAGCAAGCTGAAGCCGATCGTCGTCGCCGCCGGCTTCACGCCGAAGAGCGGTCCCCAGGTCACCGCCGCATGGGTCGAGGTGCTGAAGCGGTTCGATCCCGGCGCCAAGGTCAGCGCCGGCGACGTCATGGAGGGGGTCATGGGG
>DASQEJ010000156.1:0-2354 GCA_035633715.1 Actinomycetota bacterium
AGCAGCACGGTGGTGTGTCGGTGTTCGCCGGCGTGGGCGAGCGGACCCGTGAGGGCAACGACCTCTGGCTCGAGATGAAGGAGTCGGGCGTCCTCGAGAAGACCGCCCTCGTCTACGGCCAGATGGACGAGCCCCCCGGCGTGCGTCTGCGCGTCGCGCTGAGCGCGCTGACGATGGCCGAGTACTTCCGCGACGTCGAGCACCAGGACGTGCTGCTGTTCATCGACAACATCTTCCGTTTCGTCCAGGCGGGTTCCGAGGTGTCGACGCTGCTGGGCCGCATGCCCTCCGCCGTCGGTTACCAGCCGACGCTGTCGGAGGAGATGGGCGAGCTGCAGGAGCGCATCACGTCGACGAAGGGTCGTTCGATCACGTCGCTGCAGGCGATCTACGTCCCCGCCGACGACATCACCGACCCCGCTCCGCACACGGCGTTCGCGCACCTCGACGCCACGACGGTGCTCTCGCGGCAGATCGCGTCGCTGGGCATCTACCCGGCCGTCGACCCGCTCGACTCGACGTCGCGGATCCTCGACCCCCGTTACGTCGGCGACGAGCACTACACCGTCGCGCTGACGGTCCAGAGGATCCTCCAGCGCTACAAGGACCTCCAGGACATCATCGCCATCCTCGGGATCGACGAGCTCTCGGAGGAGGACAAGATCATCGTGCAGAGGGCGCGCAAGATCCAGCGCTTCCTCAGCCAGCCGTTCTTCGTCGCCGAGCAGTTCACGGGCCTGCCGGGCAAGTACGTCCCGGTCGACGAGACGATCGCCTCGTTCAAGGGCATCGCGGAGGGGCAGTACGACCACCTTCCGGAGCAGGCGTTCTACCTCGTCGGCGGTATCGAGGAGGCCGAGGCGAAGGCGAAGGAGCTGTCCGAGTAGTGCAGGTCTCGATCGTCTCCCCCGAAAAGGAGGTGTGGCGCGGCGACGCCGACATGGTCGTCGCCCGCTCGCCCGAGGGCGAGTTCGGCATCATGCGGGGCCACATCCCGTTCCTCGCCGCGCTCGTACCCGGGCGTGTCTCGGTCGTCACCGGCAACCAGCGTGAAGAGTTCTTCGTCCCCGGAGGCTTCCTCGAAGCCTCCGGGACGCAGGACGACTACCACGTGATCGTGCTGGCGGACTCGGCGGAGAACCTCGCGGACATCGACGTGGCCGAGGCGCGGCGGATCGCCGACGAGGCCCAGCGTCGCCGCGACGAGGACACGGACGAGCGCGCCGAGGCCGAGATGCGTGTGGCGCTGGCACGGGTCGAGATAGCGGAGAGCCGCGGCCACTAGCTGATGAGCGACATGTCCGGGGAGCTCCGCAACAGGGTCTTCTGCTCCTCGTGCGGGTCTTCGGCCGCACGGCGGAACGGGCTCATCCCGCTCGGGTGGCAGGAGATGCCCGACGCCAACAAGCGGCGCCTGGCGCTGTGCCCCGAGTGCGTGCGGCGCAACCTGTGGCTGATCGAGGCTCGCCTCGACATAGACCCGGGTTCGGGCTTCTAGGTACCGAGAAAAGAAAAGGCCCCGGTCCGCGTGGACCGGGGCCTTCTTTTCGTTCGCTGGCTAGCCGGCGCAGTACCAGGGATCGCCGGTGACGTCCCTACGGATCGTCACGACGGCCACGCAGACGCATCTGACCGCGTCGTGGTGCGGCGGGTGACACGTCAGGTCGGGGGATCGGACGGTTACGGGGCGGCGCAGCCCCACGAGTCGGGCAGCACCATGTTCACGACGCGGCCCACGGTGACGCAGCCGCAGTACGTGACGTCGTCGACCGTGATCGGCATCAAGAACTGACACGGCCCTGGGTCCGGTGTCGAAGCGTGGACCGGCGCCGCTCCTACGATCGACATCACCGCGACGCCCGCGGTGATCACTCCCTTGCGAATCCGGCTCATTTCGTCCGCCTTCCTCTATGAGAGGGCTCCCCCTCGGTACCGACGCGCTAGAGCTTCGGTGCGCCCGTGTCCGAATCCTCCCCTTTGCCCGGTTGGGCGAGGGGGCAACGGGGTTCCGGCGCAGGCGGCGCGTTCCTACAATCGAGTCGTGAGTCAATCGCCGGACCTCATCCGGACCCCCGACCAGCGCCTTCGCATCTACGTCAGCGGCGACCCGGCTCGCCTGCCGGCAGAGCGTCTGGCGGCGCGCCAAGCGGTCGAGTCCCTCCACCTCACGCCGGTGACGGTGGACGTCGAGGGTGCCACGGGAAGGCAGGTCGCGACCGCGTACCTCGGCCAGAGCAACGCCTTCGTCGGCGTGTACGGGACCGAGACGGCCGGCGACTCGCTCCAGGAGTTCGAGCTTTCGGAGGCCGGGTCGCTCCCGAAGCTCCTCTACGTGCAGGCCGGGGACCGCGCAG
>DASQEJ010000157.1:0-3409 GCA_035633715.1 Actinomycetota bacterium
GCATGCGCCGTGGTCAACAGGGCGCTCGCCGAGCTCCCGGGCACGGTAGAGACCGTCCGCGAGATCGTCCTGCCGGTCTACGACAAGGTCACCGGCACCGTGCGATGCGTCATCTCCGGGGGATGCCCCTAGCGATCCCGCACGGCGACTTGTCTCGTCGAAGAGAGCAGGGCTCCGTCGCCGAATACGTACCCCTACGTATGGGTCGAGCGATCGAAGCCCCGTAGCCTCGGGCATGGCCGTGAGGCTGCGACGTCCTCGAAAGGGTCAGGAGGCCGGATCTTCCTGAACCAACCCGGCGAAGGGAGAGACGATGGGATCGGCCAAGCGTTTCGCTGCGGCTGCCGCGGCGACGGCGGCCCTCACCCTGCTGTCGGGGCCGGTCGCCGCCCACGAGCGCGAGTTCAAGTGGGTGTACGGGGCCTCGATCTCCGACGAAGAGATCAAGACGCAGGCCGAGTTGACCACGGGCAAGCATCCGGGGACCGTTCGGATGACGCTCAAGAAGAAGGTCGACGGCAAGTGGGTCTTCGTCAAGGCGAAGGCCGCGACCTACGGCGACGACGGCTACTACACCGCGATGTTCTCGATGCTCGGCGGAGAGAAGTGCAAGGTCTGGGCGAAGCACACCGCCAAGGGCCACAAGACGATCAAGAAGGCCGGCAACTGGTTCAGCTGTTAGCCCCGACTACGAAGGAGAGCGATGCATGAAGGGTAAGAGGGCGCGTTTCCTGGCGCTGCTGGTAAGCGTGGTCACCGTCGGTGCGCTGGCGACACCCGCCGGGGCCCAGACCCCAGTCACGTTCGAGGTCCTCACGGGCGCGCCCGTCCCGGGGACCCAGGCCTTCGACTTCCACATGTTCCCCAGCGAGCTCACCGCCCACCCGGGCGACACGCTCCACTTCGACTGGGGCAGCGTCGGGCTGCTCCCCGTCGGCGAGACCGAGCTGCCCTTCACCGGGTTCTTCGCGGCCGACCCCGACGACAACGGCTTCAAGGTCAACGGGGCTCTGTTCTTCCCGACGCCGGCCGGGACCGACTGCGGTCTCACCGCGGGGAACCCGTGCATCTACGACGGGTCCTCGCTGCTGTACCCGGGCGACCAGAACTTCAAGAACGGCTTCTACGTCCGGATCGCTCCGGAGCTCGACAAGGCGTCGTTCGTCGTCTCGAACATGTTCCACACGCTCACGGTGACGGTCGACTCGGCGGCGCAGCAGTCCCCCGCCAACGACCCGAACCTCGAGGCGCACCTGGCGGAGTCGGCCGAGGAGGCCGAGGCGCTGCTCGAGATGCTGAACGACGTGCAGTACGAGACGACGCCAAACGGCAAGCGCGTCTACACCGCGTACATGGGCTACGACACCGACCACATCTCGTTCTTCGAGGCCTTCCCGCAGAACCTGCGGATCGGCAAGGGCGACAAGGTCGAGTGGCACTTCGCCCAGAACGTGGTCGAGCCGCACACCGCGTCGACGCCGCCGAAGAAGGCGAAGAAGTTCGCGAACGCCGCCTTCGAGAGCGCGCCGGTGTGCGACCCGGACGGCGACGAGGGCCCGGGGCCGGACCAGCCGGCGGACTTCCAGAGCCCGACGCTGTGCGAGGACCCGTCGATGGCGGAGCTGGACCTCCCGAACAAGTTCGCCAAGGAGCAGGGCGACGGGAAGGTGCCGACCCGCGGCAACCGCGACCGTGACTACGACACGTCGGGTCTGCGCGGGGGCCCCGAAGGGATCCCCGACGACCCGTACGCGCTGAAGTTCACACGCAAGTCGGGCGACACGCCCTTCGCGGTGATGTGCGCGATCCACTGGAACATGAAGACCAAGGTCACGGTCCGCTAGCGACCGGGGCGTAACGAGGTCCGAAAGGAGCGGCCCGCGGGGGCCGCTCCTTTCGCGTGCGAGCCGGTCCCGAGGCGCCCCCGGGGAGGGTCCGGCCCCCAGCCGTCGAAGTCATGCCCCGAGGGTGGTCTCGAGAGGAGGCGTGATGGATCCGAGGAAAGTGCTGGTGGCGGGCCTGTTCAGCGCACTGGTCGCGGGGGCCATCGCGCCCGCGGGCGCCGGCCAGTCCGAGCCGCCCCGCACCGAGTTCGAAGAGGGCGAGGGCGCGGCCTGGACCACTCACGAGGGCGAGGTGGCCTTCCTCGCCGCCGTCGACGAGGCGTCCGACCGCGTCGAGATCGACACGATCGGCAAGACGAAGCAGGGCCGGCCCCTGCACCTCGTACGCCTCGGCCACCCGACCCCCGCCCCGCGGGCGGCCGCGCTCAGCCGGCCCACGACGTTGTTCGTCTGCAGCCAGCACGGCAACGAGCCCGCCGGGCGCGAGGCGTGTCTCCAGCGCCTGCGCGATCTCGCTTTCACCGACGACGCGGAGCTCGTCGCGCAGCTCGAGGCACAGACGATCCTGTTCGTCCCGAGCGCGAACCCGGACGGACGCGAGGCGGACGCCCGCGGGAACTCCGACGGCACCGACATCAACCGCGACCACCTGAACCTGGTCACCCCCGAGAGCCGCGCGATGGCGAAGGTCGTGCGCGACTGGCAGCCGGAGGCCGTGGTCGACCTCCACGAATACGGGCCCTCGCTCCCGGGCCTCTACGACGACGAGGTGCTCGTGCTGTGGCCGCGCAACCTGAACGTCGACGAGGGCGTCCACGCGCAGGCGAAAGAGCTCGCGCTCGACTACATCACCGCCGACGAGGAAGCCGCCGGCTACTCGACCGACGAGTACGGCCAGTACGAGCTCGGCGACCAGGACATCCACCAGTCGGCCGGCGACGGCGACGAGGGGATCGCCCGCAACACGATGGGGCTGCGCCACTCGCTCGGGATCCTCGTGGAGACGCGCGTGGACGGCGATCCTCGCAACGGGCCGCAGGAGCTCGAGGACCCCGCGGTCCGGCAGCGACGCGTCGAGGCGCACACGGTCGCCGTCGACGCGACGCTCCGCTTCATGCGCGAGCGCGGCGACCAGGTCGCGGGCGTCACCGCCACCGCCCGCAGGCGCGCAGTGAAGGAAGGCCGTCTGCGCAACGAGCCCGTCTACTTCGGCGGCGCGGACAACGCAGAGCCTTCCGAGGACCAGGTCCAGGATCCCCCGCCGTGCGGCTACCGGCTGTCGACGGACCAGCTGAAGCAGGTGAGACGGACGATGGCCCTGCTCGGCATCGAGACGCGGGGCACCTACGTGACGATGGCGCAACGGACCGAGCCCCTGATCGCGCTGTTGCTGGACGAGCGCGGGCTGCGGCACTCGGTGGCCGCGAAGCCGAAGATGAAGTGCTGACCTCTCTTCGAGAGGCGCCGGCCTAGAGCGCGAGCAGGATCGCCGCGTATGCGACGACCCCGCCGGCGAACGCAGGGAACCTGCTCTCGGACTCCGACGGGAGCTCCTCCTTGAAGAC
>DASQEJ010000158.1:0-9912 GCA_035633715.1 Actinomycetota bacterium
AAGGTTCATGGGCAATGGCCACCCTTGTCGGTGCGCTATCGCGAGCCCGGACCGGCGAGAGCGCGGTCGAAGACGTTTCTGAGGAAGAACCGCGGCTGGGTCGCAGGGCTCTCGTTTCCGTCAAACCGATCGGCGCCATAGCGACCTCGTAGTACGACCGGGTCAGACTCTCAATCCCGTACCTTCAGGGTTCGATTCGCCTGCACCCGCCGTGCGAAGCCCCCGCGATCGCCCATCGTCGGCGACGCGAGCCTGGATCCAGATCTCGACTGTGAAGCGTCCGCGGTGGGGGGCCACTTGTCCGCGTCGAGGACCTTCTCGAAGTACGCCCGTCCCACGAGACCCGCGCGGTTCTGCGCCTCCAGCTTTCGTAGCAGGTTCCCCACGTGGTACGCGACGGTCTGGGGGCTCACGAACAACCGGCCCGCGATCTGCGTGGTCGACAGACCCATGGCCACCAGCTCGAGCGTCCTGATCTCCTGCACGGTGAGTCTCGGCACGATCCCTCTTAACGATTACTTATCCACGGGAATCCACCTTAGTTGCAAATCGGCTCGACCGCTAGGCCCACGC
This sequence comes from Actinomycetota bacterium, assembly GCA_035633715.1. Lineage (GTDB taxonomy): Bacteria > Actinomycetota > CADDZG01 > CADDZG01 > WHSQ01 > JALZEG01. The sequence continues at coordinate 574 of DASQEJ010000158.1, forward strand.
GACGCACAGCCGATCTTTAGACGATCGAATAGGGACTTGCCCCCAGTCAGGTGACACAGTCGCAACACACCCGGAGGGAATGGAGAGAGACGGGTACAGCCCTCGAGCGAGAAGGCAACGGCATCACCGCCGATACCCCGGCCTGTAGGGCACATCCAACTCACGGAGCCGCAAACACCAGCGGAGCTCCGGGGGACTCTTCGCCACTACCCGGCGCGGACACCGGGACCAAGGAGAACACATGACCGTTTCGAGCAAGCGCGCGCTGAAACTCCTCCTCGCAGTCGCAATGGTGGCAGGTGCCCTGATCAGCGCGGGAGGGCCGCAGCTGGCGTCGGCGGACACGACGTGCGACGACAGCCGGTCGTGTTTCTGGGAAGACGCCAGCTTCCTGGACTGCAAGATCGTGCGCGACGCCCAAGACCCCACCTTCGCCGACAACGACCCGTGCAACTTCGGCGGTGACGGATTCAACGACGACATCTCTTCGGCGAAGAACAAGGAGAGCTTCACGATCACCCTGTGTGGTGACATCGACTACAACGGCGGGGTGTCGCAAAAGTTGACTGCGGGCCAGGTCGAGGCCCAGGTCAACAACAACGACACCGCCTCTTCTCTGAAGTACGCAAACGTCAGCTGCTAGGAGGCACTTCCGCGACAGCGGCGCCCAGCCCAGGCTGGGCGCCGTTGTCGCGCCCCCTTTCGAGAACGAGCCATGAAGCGGACGTTGCTGATTGCCTCCGTCTCGGGGTTGCTCCTCCTGGGAGGCACACCCCGAGAGGGAGGCGACAGCACGTACTCGCTACTAGACGCGCCCTTGTCCTTGCTGCAGTCGGAGGCCGCCCAACGAGACCGCGATGCACAACCGCGGATCGAGGAGCTCATCCGGCACTGCATGAGGGATCGCGGCTTCCGTTACGTACCGATCGACCACGAGAGGGCGACGCGACTCCCCCAAGCCGACCTCTTGACACGCGACGAGTTCCGGCACCGCTTCGCGTACGGAGTCGTAGCGCGTGTTCTCGATCCCCGTCCATTCCGACAACCGCGCTACGTGGATCCGAACGAAGCCATCCGCGCGGCTTTGTCGCCGTCGCTGCGCGCCGCGTACAGCGTCGCCCTCTACGGTGACGAGTCCCATCCGGTCGACGTCTTGGATGGAGACGGCGAGCTTGCGGTTCAGGTCTTCCCAAGCTCCTGCATCGCCCGCGCCCAGGCGGTGATCCGTGGACCGGTCGTCGAGCGGGCACGGGCAAGTGCCCTCCTGGACGACGAAATGGCCGGATACTGGAGACAGGTCGAGAACGACGCGCTACTGGAGAAGTCGGCGCGCGACTGGGCGGCCTGCATGGAAGGAGGGGGGTTCCGATTTCGAGACCCGAACGAGATCACCTCGTACCTCCTCGATCGACTCGCCGGCGCGCGTGGCCCGAAGTTCGAGAAACGGCTGGAGCAACTGCGCTCGTTAGAGGTTTCCATCTCCCTGCGGGACCAGGCCTGCCAGGAGGCTACGGAGAGGGAGCGCGTCCTGTGGGAGATTCGGTCAAGGCGAGACGCGGAGTTCGTCGAGAGACACGGACAGCTCATCGAGGAGGCGTGGTTCTGAGCCCACCAAGCGGGCATCGCTGCCTTTGCGAACCGATTGGCCATCGCCCGACGACAGAGGGTATGTGAGAGACGAACGACATGACGCAATCTCCGACGTGACGCTCTTGCGCCGGATCGCCGAGGGGGACCAAGAGGCTCTCAGGGAGCTGCACGCTCGTCATGCTCCGTGGCTGACGCACCGCTTGTCACGCCGCTGCGGGGATGCCGGCGCAGTGGACGAGGTCGTCCAGGACACGTTCACGGCGATTTGGCGTAAGCCGTCATACCGCGGAACAGGTGAGGTCGCGGCGTGGATCTGGGGCATCGGCGTCCGGCGTCTGATCGACCGTCTCCGGACCGAGGGGCGCAGCCTGCGCACCTACGCGGCCGACCGTTCCAACGCGCTGCTCTCGGCCGAGGACGCGTGGCTCGTGGAGATCGAGCAGGGCAGCGCCGGCGCCGCGTTGAACCGCCTGTCACCTGAGCTCCGTGCCGTGCTCCAGGCAACGGTGCTCGACGGTCTCACCGCACGTGAGGCCGCAGCGCTGCTCGGCATCCCCGTAGGCACCGTCAAGACGCGCGCCATGCGCGCACGCTCCCGGCTCAGGGCGGAGCTGGCATGAGCTGGCACGTGGACGACTCGGCGATGCGGGCATACGTGGGAAACAGCGCGGATCCGGCGACGGCTTTCTCCGTGGAGGCACATGTCCTCACCTGTGCCGAGTGCCGCGCTGTGGTGGCGGCGTCCTTCGACGACGCGCGACTCGCCGCGGGGTGGACTGGGCTGAGGAGGTCGGTCACCGCTCCGCGCAGGAGCGTGTTGGAACGGGCGCTGACCGCCGCCGGCGTCAGCGACGAGACCGCGCGCCTGCTCGAGGTGACCCCGTCACTCCAGCTCTCCTGGATCGCTGCTTTGACGATGACCGTCGCGGTCGCGTTGGCCCTCGCACACCTCTCTTCGCCCGGAGCGACGTGGTTCCTGATCGCGGCGCCGATCCTCCCTCTCGGGGGCACCATCCTTGCGTACGGGCCGCACGTCGACCCCGCCTACGAGATCGCTGCGGCGGCCTCACGCAGCCGGTTCGCCCTGCTGATGATCCGGACTACCGCGGTCCTCATCGTGAGCGGCGTCGTCATCGGGATAGCGGCCGCCTTTTTGCCCGAGGTCGGTTGGCGGGCGGCGGGGTGGATACTGCCCTCGCTTGCGCTAAGCGTCGACATGCTCGCGCTGTCGACCCGAACCACGTTCTTGCGGGCGGGCCTCACGTTCGGCGTCGTGTGGGTCGCCGGCGTGACGGTTCTCGCCGAGGCGGCGGCGCTGGACGCGCTGTGGGAGCCGACCGCCCAAGCCGCATTCGGCGGCGCTGCCCTGATCGGCGCGGTGCTCCTGTTCGCGTCGCGCCACCAGTTCGAGACCGGGAGGATCGCGTGAGCACGACCAACACCGTCGAGCTGGAGAACCTGTCGAAACGGTTCGGGAGAAAGACGATCGCCCTGGACGGGCTCTCGCTGAGCGCCGGACCGGGCGTGACGGGGATCCTGGGACCGAATGGCGCGGGGAAGACCACGTTGCTCCGAATTCTCGCGACCGTCCTGCCGCCCGACTCCGGCCGCGTGCGTGTCCTCGGGCATGACATAACGGAGGGAACCGGTCGGGAGGCCGTCCGGCGAACGCTTGGATTCATGCCGCAGAACCCAGGGTTCCACCAGAGCTTTACCGCCTTCGAGTTCGTCGACTACGTGGCCATCCTCAAAGAGATCACGAGTCGCCGGGAGCGACACGAGGAGGTGGACCGCGTACTCGAGCTCGTGGGGTTGTCCGGTGAGGCTTCGAAGAAGATTCGGAACCTGTCCGGTGGCATGCGCAGGCGAGTTGCGCTCGCACAGGCCCTCCTCGGAGATCCCCGCGTCATCGTCCTGGACGAGCCGACCGTGGCGCTCGACCCGGAGCAGCGGCTTCGCTCGAGAGAGCTCTTGTCGCGGCTCGGCGACGACCGTGTGATCTTTCTGTCGACCCACCAGACGGAGGACGTCGCGGCGTTGTGCCAGAGGGTGTTCGTCGTCGATCGCGGCACCTGCCTGTTCTCGGGGACGCCTTCCGATCTAGCCGACGTGGGCCGAGGGAAGGTGTGGCTCGCGGCGGAGCCCGACCCGCGGGCCCGAACGTGGTGGCGAACCGGTGAAGGAATGATCAGGAACATCGGCGACGCGCCCTCGGGTGCGCAGAACGTCGCTCCCACTGTCGAGGACGGGTACCTGCTCCTCGTAGGCCAGGATGGCCGGAGCGAAGCGGCGTGAGCCAAGCGATCCGCAGGGCCCAGATCCCCCGCCTCGAACGGGCTCGCGCCAGTCCGTCGGGCGAGCTCGCGAGGGTGGAGGGCCGGCGGGTCGTCACCAACCCCTTCTTTCTGGCTTCGCTCCTCGCGGGTCTGGCGATCGCCTTCTTGCTCACGCGGTCGGAGCTCCCGGTATGGGGACGACTCGACGTGCTCTTGCCGGTGGCTCTGTTCCCGTGCGCCGCGGTGACGCTGTTCCTTGCCAACCTCGCCTCCTCGCGAACGCAGCGGGACGAGGTCGAGGACCTTTATGCGAGCTTGCCGGCTCCCCACTCTTCCGTGCGGCGCTCGATCCTGCTCGGTCTCCTCGCCCCAACTGGTGCCGCGGCGATGTTCGTCGTCGTGATCGTCGCCTTTGTCTTTGCCGGCGGAGCCCTGGGCACTCCGCGGGTCGCGGAGCTAGCGGTGGGGCCGTTGGTCGTCCTTCTCTGCGGCGCGATCGGCATCGTCTCGGGGAAGTGGTTCCCGCACGAGATCTCCGCAGCGCTCAGCACTGCGGTCGTCGCGCTCGCGCAGGTGTCGATCGCATTCGCGCTGACCGTCTCGTGGGCCCGTTGGTTGGGCCCTTGGGTCCCCGCGTCGACCGCAGGGGACCCCGCGCCCGAGCTCTTGATCCGACCGTCGGCCGCCCACCTCCTGTACCTACTGTCGCTCATCGGTCTCGTCGGGGTACTGGCCTTGGTGCCGCGAACGAACGCCCGGGGGACCGCGGCGACCGCGGTGTTGGCCGTAATTCTCGTAGTCACCGCCCTGCTCCAGGCGAGCCGAGCCACCGAAGGACGGACGGAGCTAGTCGCGCTGGTGAGAGACGCGGATGTCTTTCGGCAGTGCGAGGACCGGGAGGCCGCGCGCTACTGCGTGTTCGACGGATACGAGCCGTTGATAGACCACTGGGACGTCCCCGTCCGAGGAGTCCTGTCAACAGCGCCCGCATTACCCGACGGGCCGCTGCGCGTGACGCAGACCCTCGACGCGGCCGGGAGCGACCTTCCGGTCCGCGAGCAGAGCCGCCTGGCGAACCGCCGGGGCGTGGACTCGATAACCGGGCTCCCGACACTAGTCACCGACACGCATTGGGGAGCGGGCGAGGCGCTGGGGATGTCCGAGCTCGGTCTCGCGCTCGGGACGGCCTCATGGGTGACGGGACTGCCTCCGACGGCCAGCGCGCTCTCCCCGGCCCCCGACGTCAACGCGTCGGTGCTCGAGCTCGTTCCGGCCTCGGCTCGGGACGCCGCGCGCAAGCTCCTGACGTCGGGGGGGGCGGAGGGGTGCAGCTCGGTCGGGCAGGGCCGATCGATCGTCGCGCTGTGGTTGGCGGCGGGCGCCACCGACGCGACCGAGGATCTATTCCGTGAGGACGTCGGCTCCCCGCCGATCCAAGAGGGAGTCTTCCAGGAGTTCGACCAAGCGGGCCCTTCGATCTACCTTGCGACCGGGAACGTGGTGGCGTGGGGGAAGAGCGAGACGCGCTACGCAATCCAATTGCTGGACCGGCCGCGGGGGGAGGTCGTCGCGCTCCTGCAGGATTCCTGGGCTGAACTGATCGACGCGTCGACGACCACTGCCGAAGCCGCCGAACTGATGGCGCTCGAGCCCGCCGTCGACGGCGACGCACCGTCGGTGGAGCGATCCCTTCGCGCCGGCTTCGTCCCGTGTCCGTGACGCGCAAGGCCGTCACGCTTGCACGGCCGGTGGCGCGCACGGTCAACTGGAGCGCCGTCGGGCTCTCGGGAGCCTTAGCGCTCGCTGCCGTCTACGTCCTCACACGTTCGAGTTGTGCCGTGCGTGCCAACGGAGAGGCCTGTCTCGACCTCGCTGCTCGCGTCCAAGGCGTGCGGCTCGGTGGGATCCTCTTGGCGCTGGGGGCCGCCACCCTCATGGACGATCCCACGGACGAAGCAGTGGCGTCGTCCGCAACCGGTCTGGCCGCGGTCAGGGGTCTCCGCGTCGCCGTTGCGCTTCCGATTCTTGCCGCATTCTGGGGCGGGGCCCTGTGGTTGGCATCCAGGAACCCCGCGCACGCGGACGTGCTCCCGGCGGGTGACCTCACTCTCGAAGTCTCTGCCCTCCTGATGGTCGCGCTAGCGGGAGGTGGCGCATGGGTCCGTCGCAAAGGGGGCCGTGCCTCGCTGGCGGCGGCACCGACGGTTCTCTGTGCTGCCGTCTTGGCCGCCCTGATGCCGGAACCCGCGCGGCTCATCGTGGAGGATCCCGCCGATCCCGCTTGGGCGACCACGCATTCAACGTGGGTCGTCGTGCTGATCCTTGCTGTTGCCGCTGCGCTCTGGTGGAGCCGGGACCCGGGGGCCCCGAGGCTGGTGCAGGCGTGGGTCAGGGGCAGGCGGGGACGGGAGCGGGTGGCGAGCAATTGAGTGAGGGCGCAGCTCCAACGGGAAAGAGGCGGCCGGATCGCCGCCGTTTGGCGATCAACTCTCGGCGCGTCTCATGTCCCCCAGACGCTGGCGCCTCCAGCCGCCCGTCCGTTCGGAAGACCTGGACGAACCGTGGCGCGCTACCCGCACATCATGGCGCGGGCTGGCCCACAGAAAACCCACGAGAGGACGGAACGACGCTGAAGGACGATCAGCAACGAGTTCGAACATATCCAGGTCGATCAAACTTCTAATCCGGGTCGGGCCGTCGGGTACCACTCGGGTGACCCGGCGCCCGAGGAATACGTCGAACGCCGCAGCTGCGGATAGCTGCCGGGGCGGCTACCTACGCGACGGGCGGAGGCCCCGGCTCACGTAGAGCGCCTCGTCCGCCCGCTCGACCAGGTCCGCAAGGGAGTCCCCGGTCCGCATCTCCGCCAGGCCCACCGTCAGCGAGGCGTCTAGCTCCTCTAGCTTCGCGTTCACGGCGGCGAAGCGCTCTGCGGTCTGCGACATGCTCACGTCGATCAAAGCGCACACGAACTCGTCTCCGCCGAAGCGGACGATCAGGTCGTAGGAGCGAAGGTTCGCGCGGATGCTCTCTACGGCCTCACGCAGAAGCCGGTCTCCAGCGACGTGCCCCAACGAGTCGTTCGTCTCCTTGAGGTCGTCGACGTCGACGAACGCGAGGACCAGCGACTGCTGCGTCCGCTTCGCCCGCGCCATCTCGCGCTTCAGCTCCAAGGTTCCCGCGTCGCGTGCGTACGCGCCGGTGAGCTCGTCGATCGACGAGATCGTGCGTTCCTGCGCCGACAGGTGCCGGTCCGACGCGGCGGCCTCGCGATCGTCCGCCGCCTGGGTCCGGTCGCTCGCGCTGCCACGCCGGTCACGAGACGCGCCGGCACGATCGGCGGCGGCCCCGGTGTCGACTCCGTCGGCCGCGAGCTCGCGCACCTCGGCGCGCTCGTCGCGCGCCCGGGCGCGGTCGTCGCGGACCTGAGAGGCCTCGTCGTGGGCCTCGGCCCTCTCGTCGCGATCGTCCGCGATCCGGTCGCGGTCGTTCCCGATCCCGAGGGAGGTCCCGGCAGTGCTTGCTTCTCTGCGCACGGAGAGCTCATCGACCGGTGCGGGGACGTCCTGAACGAAGGTCTCGTGCAAGCTGCTCACCCAACCCCTTCCGGGTGAAGGTCGCGACGTCCGGGGCCGGAGTCGAGCACCACGGACGGACCTACCCTTTACGTAATCGGCACGATGCGGCTCCAGCTTGAGGGCCTCCTTCGAAAGACCCGTCTTCGGCCGAGGGCGTTTCCGGCCACGACGCGGGATGACCCGCCTCGTGCGGCGAACCGAGGAAGCAGCATCTACGGGGATGCGACCGGCGCCTCGAACGTGCCGGCCACGGCTCACGGACGTTGGTGCGAGGAGGTGAACAGGAATGCGGAAACTCTTGCTCTCGATCGCGGCCGTTGCGGCGATCGTGATCCCGGCGGCGCCCGCTTCGGCGGAGGAGATCCACCTGCCCCACGTCGGCAGCTGGGGATGTGGCGTCAACGGCGGGACGGTGTCGGTGCTCGAACCGGACCACGCCGTCGCGTACGACGACTTCTACGTCGACGTGTACTTCTGCCTCCCGCCGCCGTAGCGGATCGGACTCGTCCCACCCCGCGGTGCACCGCCGCGGGGTGGACGCGGCGCGCCGAGACCCGGCTCCGCGATCACCAGGATTCGAAGGGGATCTCTCCTAGGTATCTGCTGTCGGAGGTCACGACCACGGCGTGCTGGCCGAACCCGCCCTCCGAACGCACGAGCTCGACCATTTGCCGGTACATCTTCTCGACCTCGGCCGCAGTCGCGTTCTTCGCAGACACGAACGGAGCGATCCGCTTCAGGAACTTCATGCCGACGGCCTCGGGGAGGAACATGGCGCCGTACTTCGGCAATAGGAACCCTGCGGCCCCCGCCCCCGCGTCGTCCATCACCAGCGTCACGCCGTGCTCGGCGAGATCGTTGATCGCCCCGGGCGTCCCCGCCGGGAGGCGGCGCGCCTTGACGTTCTTGTCGATGTAGCGCTGCATGACGAACTCGCGCTCGGCACGGCTGAGCGGCTCGAGGATCGGCGCTCCCGACGGATCGGTCCCGGCCACCTTCGCCACCGCCACGCCGTCGGCGTCCGGCGTCTGCGGCGCGGCTTCGGGCACGTCGACGACCGTCTTGCGGTTGAGCACGCGGGTCCCGTTGGGCGTGTGCTCGACGACCTCGATCTCGTAGTACTTGACGCGGATGAGCTTCGCCTCGGCCTCGCCGTGCGTCACCAGCACCTCTTCGAACTCGGCGTTGAGGAACCGCTGGATCCCGCTCGCGTTGGGCTCCTTGTCGAGCGGGACTCGAGCCCTCCGGCCGATGCATTCCTTCAACCGCGCTTCCTTCGAGCCCGGGGTGGGGTCGTGGTACTCGGCCCAGGCCTTCTCCGCGGACTTGTGCGCGTCGAGCGCGGCCTTCTGCCTCGGCTTCGGCAGGTCGGCGAAGCCGGGCAGGGTCCGCGGGTCGGGACCGTGCCAGACGCTCGCCTCCCCCAGCACGTCCGGCGGCGCGCCCGCGTCCAGCATCGACGGCTTCCCGGTCTTCTGCGCGGTGAGCTCGGTCTTCGCGACGCCGCCCGGCTTGCGCAGCGCGCTAGAGGGCTTCAGCACCTCGGCCAGACGGATCTGCCGGCCGGTCTTCTCGACGTACTCCTGTTCCAGCGACTTCAGGATCCCGGCCTTTGCGTCCAGCGTCGTCTCGGGAACGCCGCCGCGGTTCGGCAGCTCGTAGACGTTGCCGAGGTCGCTCGACTGCACGACCGTCGCCCCTTCGACGTCTTCGAGATACGAGCCCGAGCGGCGGAGCTCGGCGAGCGAGGCGTTCGAGGGGCCGTGAGGGATCGCTTCGCCGGGGACCTCGATGCGCGACGGCATCCCCTCGACCACGTTGCCGCCGTTGTCGAGCACGCCCGCGGCCTTGCCCGTGCGGATGATCGCCGCGCCCTTGCCCCGGACGACCACGTT
>DASQEJ010000159.1:0-3499 GCA_035633715.1 Actinomycetota bacterium
CTCACCCCGATAGCCGAGCTTTCCGACGAGGCCGCCGAGAAGATGTGGTCGACGAACGTCATGGGCGTGCTGCGCATGACGCGGGAGCTGCTGCCGAAGATCGAGGCGTCGGGGGCCGGCCACGTCGTCAACGTCGGATCGGTCGCCGGGTTCGAGACGTACCGCGGCGGCGGGGGCTACACGGCGTCGAAGCACGCGCTCCGTGCGCTCACGCAGACCCTGCGCCTCGAGCTGTTGGGCAAGCCCGTGCGGGTCACCGAGATCGCCCCCGGGCTCGTCGAGACCGAGTTCTCGCTGGTGCGGTTCGGCGGCGACGAGGCGAAGGCGAAGCAGCCCTACGAGGGCATCGAGCCGCTCACGGCCGAGGACGTCGCGGACTGCATCGCATGGGCCGTCACGCGGCCCCCGCACGTCGACATAGACGAGATAGTCGTGCGACCCGTGGCACAGGCCCGCGCGACCGAGGTGGCGCGGAAGAAGACCTAGGCGTCCGGCGCGTCGGAGTCGGGGCTGACCCGGTGCTCTATGTCGGTCTGCTCCTTCGGCGGGATCTTGAAGCTCAGGATCGCCGTGATCGTCAGCACCCCGATGATCACCCCGAGAGACAGCGGGATCGGGACGTGGATGGGGTGCTCGGCCAACCCGACGATCTCGGCCCCCTCGAGCAGCATCTTCACCCCGACGAAGCCGAGGATGATCGCCAGCCCGTACTTCAGCAGGTGCAGTCGGTCCATGCCGCCGGCGAGCAGGAAGTACAGCGCTCGGAGGCCGAGGATCGCGAACACGTTCGACGTCAGCACGATGAACGGCTCCTTCGTCACCGCGAAGATCGCCGGGATCGAGTCGATGGCGAAGAAGATGTCGGTCGTCTCGATGAACAGCAGCACGATGAACAACGGCGTGGCGACGCGCTTGCCGTTCTCCATCGTGAAGAGCTTCTGGCCGTCGAGGTTGTGCGTCGTCCGGAACCTCTTGCGCGCGAACTTGAGTATGGGGTTGTCCTCGGGATGGACGTGCTCCGCGGACCCCTTGGCGATCTTGTACGCGGTGTAGAGCAGGAACAGGCCGAAGATCGGGATGACCCAGTCGAAGTTCTGGACGAGCGCGGTTCCGAGGGCGATGAAGATGCCCCTGAAGATCATCGCCCCGAGGATCCCGTAGAAGAGGACCTGATGTTGATGTGACAACGGGATCTTGAAGTAGGCGAAGATCACGACGAACACGAACATGTTGTCGACCGACAGCGAGTACTCGATCAGGTAGCCGGCGAAGTACTCCCCCGCGTCCTTCGACCCCTGCACGACCCACAGGCCGATCCCGAACGCGAGCGCGAGCGACACCCAGATGGCGACCCACGTGCCCGACTCCTTCGTCGAGGGCGTGTGAGCCTCCGTGTGGAACAGCTTGAGGTCGACGAGCAGCATTGCGACGACGAAACCGATGAAGCCGACGTACAGCCAGGGTGAGACGTCCAACAGGTGTCCTCCGCTATGGTCGTGAGCCCGCGAGCCTCGACAGGGGGTACAGGTGCCAAGCCGGAGGGCAAGGATAGTGGTCGTCGCGACGTTCGCCGTCACGGCGCTCGCGGGATGCTCGGATGACGGCGGGACGTCCAAGGAGGACTTCGTCGCCGCGGCCGACGAGGTATGCCGCGAGGCGGACGAGGCCATCGCGGACATCGGCCAGCCCCGGGTGGAGGAAGGCATTCTCGACTACGTCGAGCAAGCCGCCGAGATCTCCGACGATCTGATCGCCGACCTGCGCGCTCTGGAGCCGCCCGAGGCGGACCAAGAGGCGGTCGACGGGATGATCGACGACCTCGAGCGGGCCACCGAGCTGATCGAGCCGCTCGCGCAGGCGACGCTCGATCGCGACGCCGACGAGGTCGAGGACCTCCAGCAGGAGGTCCAGCAGGTCACCGACGACGTCAGCGAATTCGCCGAGACCTACGGCTTCGAGGTCTGCGGCGCGAAGGTTCTCGACCCCATCCGTTGAGCGGCATCGCCCTGGCGTCCGCGGCCGCGGTCGCGTTCGGGACGCTCGCGATCTTCGGGAAGCTCGCCTACGAGGACGGCGCGGAGCTCGTCCCGCTGCTGGCGGTGCGGTTCGTCGTCGCGAGCGGGCTGCTGTTCCTGTATCACGCGGTGGCGAGGCGGAACCTGTGGCCCGGCGCCGCCGCCGTCGTCAAGCTCCTGCTCCTCGGGGGCCTCGGCTACGCGGCCGAATCGGTGCTGTTCTTCATGGCGGTCGAGCGCGCGCCCGCCGCCGTCGTCAGCCTCGTCTTCTTCACGTACCCGATGTGGACCGCGCTGTTCGCTCTCGCGACCCGGATGGAGCGCTACAGCCACCGCGTGGCGTTGTCGCTGCTGCTCGGAAGCGCGGGCGTGGCCCTCATCTTCTCGATCCGGCTCGAGTCGCTGATCGGCCCCCTCTTCGCGCTGCTCTCGGCGATCTCGCTCGCGGCGTACCTGCTCGTGGTCCAGGTCGTCACGGCCCGCATCGAGCCGTCGGTGGCGGCGACGTGGATATCGACCGGCGCAGTCGTCGCGTTCGGGACCGCGACCCTCGTGTCCGGAAAGACGCTGCCGTCCGAGGCCCTCGACGAGGCGGCCGCGCTGGGCGTCGCCACGGCCTTCGCGTTCGTGCTCCTCTACCGGGCGATCGCGCTGATCGGCTCGGCGCGGGTCGCGGTCGCGAGCATGCTCGAGCCCGTGGCGACGATCTTGCTGGCGGCGCTGCTGCTCGACGAGGCGATCACGATCCGCGTCGCGCTCGGCGCGGTGCTGGTGGTCGCGGCGCTGCCGGTGCTGGCGACGGCCCCGCCGGCCGCCGAGGCGACCGCCCCCGCCGCACCCTGACCCCCCGGGAGGGCCCGGTACACGCGGTACATGCGGTGCAGGTGGTGCACGCGTGCACCGCATGTACCACCTGTACCGCACGTACCACCGGGTTGGGAGACAACGCTAGTAGCCTCGCCGCCATGTCTCGGGGAGCCCGGCTGCTGCGGAGCGTGATCGTCCTCGTCCTCGTCGTGGGAGGCGGCTACTTCGCCGTCGCGGCCTTCGACGACGACGGCGAAGACGGCCGCGGGCGCACGGGCCGGCCCCCGGCCGGCGAGGACCGGACGTTCGAGTCGAACGACCCGATCGAGCGGGCGTGCGCGCTGGACAAGCCGCTGCTCGCCCGGGTGTGGCGCGGCTTCGACCCCGAGCGGTCGGAGGACGTCACGTTCGTGCCGCTCGCTCCGAACTACTCGGGGGCGTTCGACGTCACGAGCCACTCCGGGCCGTGGGACTACCTGCAGAACGTCCCGCTCGTGCTGTACGGACCCGGCGTGATCGAGGACGCGGGCCGCGTGAAGGGGGCCGCGACGCTCGCCGACGTGTTTTCCACCGCCGGCGCCCTCACGGGCGTGGACCTCCCCGAGCGCGCGGGCCGGGTGCTCGAGGAGGCGGTCGGCGAAGCGGGCGCGCCGCCGAAGCTGATCGTCACGATCATG
>DASQEJ010000160.1:0-6032 GCA_035633715.1 Actinomycetota bacterium
CGACCGTCAGCGCGCCGAGCAGGACGCCCGTCCGGATCACGAGCGCGACGCCGACCTACAGCAGCGAGCGTAACGACGGCCCGTTCCACCGCCACGACGGCGGCCGCATGCGCCGCCGCAGCACCACGACGAACGCGATCGCAGCGCCGGCCTGGCCGACCACGGTTGCCCACGCGGCCCCCGCCACGCCCCAGCCGAACGGATAGATGAAGAGGTAGTCCAGGAATGCGTTCGCGACCGCCCCCGCGGTCACGATCAGCATCGGCGTCTTCGTGTCGTGGGCGCCGCGCAGCCATCCATGGCCTACGGTGACGAGCAGCACGGGCATCGACGCCAGCACGCGGATTCGCAGGTAGTCCTCGGCCAGCCCCGCGATCTCGGGCCCGGCCCCCAGTCCTCGCACGACCGGGCCCGCCAGGAGGACCCCAGCCACCGTCACCGCGGCCCCCATCGACAGCGCGAGCAACAGGGCCTGAACCCCGACGACGCCGGCCCCGTCCTCGTCCCCCGCGGCGAGCAGCATCGCGACCTTCGGGGTCACGCCGAACGCGAGGAACGAGAAGACCCAGAACGACACCGTGAACGCGGCCGTGCCGATCGCCAGCGCGCCGAGCGGCCGCGGCCCCAGGTGCCAGACGAGGATCGTGTCGACCACCGAGTACAGCGGGTCCGCCGCGAGCGCCCCGAGGGCCGGCACGGCCAGCGCGAGGATCGCCCGGTCGTCCGGATGCCGTCCCGGCCGGATCACGCGCTCCCCCCTTCGGGACCCGCGTCGGACGCCCCTCGGAAGACCCGTGCGCGCGCGGCGGGTCTCGGATGCGCGGGCCTAACGATCAGCCGACGTCCCGGAGCTCGCGCTTCAGATCGGCGATCTCGTCGCGGATGCGGGCCGCGTACTCGAACCGGAGGTCCTCGGCCGCCGTGTGCATCTCCTCCTGCAATTGCAGGATCAACCGCTTGAGGTCGTCGGGCGTTCCGCCGATCGGGTCTCGGCGCCGGCTCTTGGACTTCGTCGGGACGGTGTCGCCCTCGCGCTTGCGCCCGAACCCGGAGATCAGGATGTCGCTGACGGCCTTGCGGATCGACTGCGGGTCGATCCCGTGCTCGGCGTTGTACGCCATCTGGATCTGGCGGCGGCGCTGGGTCTCGTTGATCGCGTGCCGCATCGAGTCCGTGACCTCGTCCGCGTACATGATCACCTGGCCCTCGACGTTGCGGGCCGCGCGTCCGATCGTCTGGATCAGCGAGGTCTGCGACCGCAGGTACCCCTCCTTGTCCGCGTCGAGGATCGCGACGAGAGACACCTCGGGAAGGTCGAGGCCCTCTCGCAGCAGGTTGATCCCGACGAGCACGTCGAACTCGCCGAGCCTCAAGTCGCGCAGGATCTCGATCCGCTCGACCGTGTCGATGTCGGCGTGCAGGTACCGCACGCGCACGCCGGACTCGAGCAGGTAGTCGGTGAGGTTCTCGGCCATCTTCTTCGTCAGCGTCGTGATCAGCACGCGCTGGCCGGCCTCGGTCCGTTTGCGCATCTCCTCCATCAGGTCGTCGATCTGACCCTTCGTCGGCCGGATCACGATCTCGGGGTCGATGAGCCCCGTCGGTCGCACGAGCTGCTCGACGGGCTCGCCGCCGTGGCGCCGCTCGAACGGGCCGGGGGTGGCGCTCATGAACACCATCTGGTCGACCTTCTCGAGGAACTCGTCGAACCGGAGCGGCCGGTTGTCGAGCGCGCTCGGGAGCCGGAAGCCGTGCTCGACGAGCACGCGCTTGCGGCTCTGGTCCCCCTCGTACATCCCGTTCAGCTGCGGCACCGACACGTGCGACTCGTCCAGCACCACGAGGAAGTCGTCCGGGAAGTAGTCGAGGAGCGTGTTCGGACGGGAGCCGGGCTCGCGGCCCTCGATGTGACGGGAGTAGTTCTCGATCCCGGAGCAGAACCCGACCTCGCGCATCATCTCGAGGTCGTAGTTCGTCCGCATCCGCAGACGCTGGGCCTCCAGCAGCTTGCGCTCGTTCTCGAGCACCTTGAGGCGGTCGGCGAGCTCGCGCTCGATCGCGCCGATCGCGCGTTCCATGCGGGTGCGCGACGCGACGTAGTGCGACGCCGGGTAGACCGTGACGTGGTCGAGCTCGCGGACGATCTCGCCCGTGAGGGGGTCGAGCTGGACGATGCGGTCGACGTCGTCGCCGAAGAGCTCGATCCGCAGAGCCCGCTCCTCGTACGCCGGGAAGACCTCGATCGTGTCGCCGCGCACCCTGAACTTCCCGCGGACGAAGTTGACGTCGTTGCGCTCGTACTGGATGTCGACGAGCCGCTGGAGGATGAAGTCGCGGTCGGCCGTGCCCCCGCGGGCGACGCTCACGACCTGGTTCAGGTACTCCTCGGGCGAGCCCAGGCCGAAGATGCACGAGACGCTCGCGACGATCAGGACGTCGTTGCGCTGGAGCAGCGCGCTGGTCGCGGAGTGCCGGAGGCGCTCGATCTCGTCGTTGATCGACGAGTCCTTCTCGATGTAGGTGTCCGACGACGGGACGTACGCCTCGGGCTGGTAGTAGTCGTAGTACGAGACGAAGTACTCGACCGCGTTGTGCGGGAAGAACTGCTTGAACTCGTTGCAGAGCTGGGCCGCCAGCGACTTGTTCGGGGCGAGCACGAGCGTGGGCTTCTGGATCTGCTCGAGCGCCCATGCGATCGTCGCCGTCTTGCCCGTCCCGGTCGCCCCCAGAAGCGTCGTGTACCGCTCGCCGCGCTGGACGCGCTCGGCGATGCCCTGGATGGCGGTGGGCTGGTCGCCGGCGGGGGCGAAGTCGGCTACGACCTTGAACGGTGGCATGCCGGAATTCTAGAACCGCCCTGTGACAAGACTTCCAGGGCTGTTATTCGGCGTCGCCGTCCGCGACCTTCAGCGTGAAGGCGAACGTCGAGCCCTTGCCCGGCTCCGACTCGACCCAGATCCGGCCCCCGTGCGCCTCGACGATCCCCTTCGTGATGAAGAGCCCCAGCCCGGTCCCCTTCTTGACCCAGCCCGGCTTCGGGAGCATCGAGAACTTCGAGAAGATGCGGTCCCGGTCGGGCTCGGAGATCCCGATCCCCTCGTCGGTGACCGAGACCTCGACCATGCCGTCGTCGGGGACCGCCCGGGCCTTGACGCGGATCGCAGTGCCCTCCGGCGAGTACCGCGTGGCGTTCGTCAGCAGGTTGATGAAGACCTGGCGCAGGCGGTCGTTGTCGGCGAGCACCTTCGGGAGGTCGGAGGGCAGGTCGTTGACCACGAGGTGCTGGGCGCTGAGAGACGTGTGGACCGTGACGATGCTGTCGAGGAGCTCGGCCAGCGAGACGGGGTTCAGCTCGTAGCGGAGCGTCCCGGCCTCCATGCGCGACACGTCGAGGAGGTCGTTCACGAGCCGCGACAGGCGGCCGGTCTCCTTCGCGACGATGTCGAGGATCGACAGCTTCTTCTCGTCGGGCACGCGGTCCCACTGCTGCTTCAGCGTCTCGCTGAAGCCGAGGATCGTCGTCATCGGGCCCTTGAGCTCGTGCGCCAGCATCGACACGAACTCGGACTTCGTGCGGTCGGCCTCGCGTAGCTTCTGGACGAGCTGGCGCTCGCGCTGGCGGCCCATGCTCGACTCGACGAGGGCGCCCACCTGGCCCCCGAGCAGCATCGCGAACCGCACGTCGTCGTCCGAGAAGTAGCCCTTCTCGGCGTTCATCGCCTTCAGCACGCCGATGGGCTTGGGGCCGGTCGTCAGAGGGACGGCGAGCAGCGACTCGATGCCGAGCAGCTCGACCATGTGACGGTTCACCCACGCGTCGTTCGGCGCGTCGTTCGACACCAGCGGCGTCTTCGTCCGGAAGACCGTAGCGGCGAGCGACGGGGCGTCGAGCGTGATCCGAAGGCCCTCGACCTGGTCGTCGTCGAGCCCGACGGCCGAGCTCATCGCGACCAGGCAGTTGCCGCCTTCGTCGTTCAGCAGGAGCGCCATCTTCTTGCAGTGGAGCATGTCGGCGACGATCCGGATGGACTCGCCGACGATGCGCTCCATCGTCTCGCTCGAGAGCAGCAGGCGCGAAAGCCGGTGGAGCCCCTCGAGCTCCTGCACCTGACGCTGCAGCCGCGCTACCAGCTCGCCGTTCTCGATCGTCAGCGCGACCCGGTCCGCGAGGACGGTGAGAAGCCGCAGATCCTCGTGCGTGAAGGCGCCGCGCCGCGAGTTGATCGCGCCGACGACGCCGAGCGTCTTGTCCGTGAGCACCAACGGGGCCGCCACGAGCTGCCGGGCGTTCAGGGAGTCGGCGAAGATCGGGTTGCCCTCCGCGTCGGCGTCGACGTCGTTGACGACCTCGCCCAGCCCGGAGTGCAGCACGCGCCTCAGGATCGTCGGCTCGGACAGCGGGATCACGAAGCCCCGGTCGCGCGAGTCCTGCAACCTCAGCACGTCGGCGGCCTCGTCGTAGAGGAACAGGACCGAGCGGTCGCAGTGGACGACCTGCTCGATGACGCGCAGGATCTCCTCCACGACCGCGGCGGGATTCCCGTAGGCGGTGCTGAGCGTCGCTATCCGGTAGAGGGCCGAGAGCTCGTCGTAGCCCCCCTGCGATCGGATCGATCCTGTTTCTGCCATGGCTAGAGCTTCGAGAGGAGGTCGGGCAACTCCTTCAACGACGCGATCCTGTGGCCGTCGTGGTCCTCGTAGCGACCCAAGCGGTCGAGCAGGACCGTGGCGATCCCCACCGAGCGGGCCGGCTCGACGTCGAGGCCGGGCGAGTCCCCCACGTGCACGGCCCGGCTCGCCTCCACCCCGGCCTTCTCGAGCGCCCGCTCGTATATCGAGGCGTCCGGCTTCTCGACGCCTTCGATCCCCGAGATCACCGCGACGTCGAAGACGTGCCCCACCTCGAGCTCGACGAGCATCTCCTCGAGCCACCGCTCGAAGTTCGAGATCAGGCCGAGCCGGTAGCCCCCGTCGGACACCGCCTTCAGCGCCGGCAGCACGTCGTCGTAGAGGCGGTAGGTCGAGGTGCTGGAGAAGACTGCGAAGAGCCGGTCGACCAGCGACTCGTCGTCGTGGCCGAGCTCTTGGAGGAAGCGCCGGTAGAGGAAGGTCCAGAACCTAGTCGAGCTCTCCTCCGAGAGAGAGATGCCGCCCTCGGCCCCGGAGTCCTCGGCCATGTCGACGAGATGGGGGGCGAGGCGCCGCCGGACGCGCTCGACGTCGGCCGCGTCGACGGGCGTGCCGGCTTCGGTGACGACGCTTGCGAACAGCTCGGAGAACGAGGGGTGCGGGTACAGGATCGTCTCGCCGGCGTCGAAAAACACGATCTCAATTCCGCCGTCCCGCCGAGGCGGCCCGGGGCGCTCTAGTCCGCTCACAGGCGCTCCTGCAGTAGCGCCCAGACCCGGTCGGCCTCGGCCGCGAGGTCGTCGAGCGTCCCGTCGTTGCGGACGACGACGTCGGCCTGCGCCTCCAGGTCCTCGGGGGCCGTCTGGGACGCCATCCGCGCGTGCACGTCGTCGAGGGTCATGCCGCGGGCACGTACCAGCCGGTCGGCGCGTTCCTTGCGCGACGTCGTCACGACGACCACGGCGTCGAGGCTGTCACGCAACCCCAGCTCGGTGATGAGGGCGGCGTCGATCACGACGACGGAGTCGGTCTTCGACAGCCACTCGAGCTCGCTCGCGATCTTCTCCAGGATCACCGGATGGACGATCGCGTTCAGCGCGGCGAGCTTCTGCGGGTTGGCGAAGACGATCCCCGCGAGCTTCTTGCGGTCCACCACCATCTCGCCGGGGATCAGGACCTCGTCGCCGAACTGGCCCACGACCGAGTGCCATGCAGGCTGACCCGGCGCGAGCGCGTCGCGTCCGATCTGGTCCGCGTCGATCACCTGCGCGCCCCGCTCCGCGAGCAGCGCGGCGAACGTCGACTTGCCGGCCCCGATCCCGCCGGTGAGGCCTACCGCCAGCATAAAAAGGGCGCTAGGACTGCCCGCGCTCGCGCTTCAGGTCCTGGACGATCGACTCGAT
>DASQEJ010000161.1:0-4352 GCA_035633715.1 Actinomycetota bacterium
GCGAAGGCGAACGCTCCGTCGATCGTCTTCATGGACGAGATCGACGCGGTCGGACGTCACCGCGGCGCCGGTCTCGGCGGCGGCCACGACGAGCGCGAGCAGACGCTCAACCAGCTGCTCGTCGAGATGGACGGCTTTGACATCAAGGGCGGCGTGATCCTGATCGCCGCGACGAACCGCCCCGACATCCTCGACCCCGCGCTGTTGCGTCCGGGCCGCTTCGATCGTCAGATCGTCGTCGACCGTCCCGACCTCAACGGCCGCATCGGGATCCTCAAGGTGCACACGCGCGGCAAGCCGCTGTCGAAGGAGATCGACGTCGAGGTGCTCGCGCGCCGGACCCCGGGCTTCACCGGCGCCGACCTGGCGAACGTGGTCAACGAGGCCGCGTTGCTCGCCGCCCGCTTCTCGCGCAGCGAGATCGGCATGCACGAGCTCGAAGAGGCGATCGACCGCGTGCTCGCCGGGCCCGAGCGCCGCAGCCGCGTGATCAACGAGAAAGAGAAGAAGGTCATCGCGTATCACGAGGCCGGTCACGCGCTGGTGAGCCATGCGCTCCCGAACGCGGACCCGGTCCACAAGGTCTCGATCGTGTCGCGTGGCCGCGCCCTCGGGTACACGCTCACGTTGCCGACCGAGGACCGCTTCCTCGTCACGCGCTCCGAGCTGATCGACGAGCTCGCGATGCTGCTCGGCGGCCGCGTCGCGGAAGAGATCGTGTTCGACGAGCCGACGACGGGGGCCCAGGACGACATCCAGCGCTGCACGCGCATCGCGAAGTCGATGGTCACCGAGTACGGCATGTCCGAGCTCGGCCCCCTCGCGCTCGGCCAGACCGAGTCGCAGCCGTTCCTCGGCCGTGACTTCGGCCACGTACAGGACTACTCGAACGACGTCGCGGCGAAGATCGACGAGGAGGTCCGCCGCCTCGTCGAGGAGGCCCACGACGAGGCGCGCGAGATCGTCACCAAGTACCGCGACAAGCTCGACCTCATGGTCGAACGGCTGCTCGAAAAGGAGTCGCTCGAGAAGGAAGAGGTCGCCGAGATCCTCGCCGAGGTCGCCAAGCAGAGCCCCGCGAACCCTCTGGAGCGCACGAGGCTCCGCCGCGAGCAGCGCGACACGGGCGACGGCTCCGAGGAGGGTTCGCAGAAGAAGTGGGGTCTGCCCCGCCCGGCGCCGAAGCCGAGGCTCGGCGAGAACCCGATCTAGCCCTTCGCGTACTTCGCCACGTAGTGGCGGATGTACGAGGCCTCTAGGGTGCTGAACGTCGAGGACGCCGTCGTCGCCAGGGGTGACATCGTCGTGCATGGGTTGACGTCGCCTCTGGTCGCTCCGGACGGCAGGGCTTCGGTGCAGTTCGAATAGTGGTGATGGGCCCCCAGGAGGTGCCCGATCTCGTGCGCCGCTATGACGCCCTCGTCTGCCGTCGGTGAGGAGGGGCCGCCTTCGAGCGCGTACTCGAGGCTGCCGAAGGCGAACGCCCGGTCGGGGAAGCGCACGCCTCCGATGCAGTCGGCCAGCCCCCCGGACCAATAGCCGGTCATGTAGTAGACGACGTCGACGCCCGCCGGCCGCAGGCCGCCGTACTGCGACTTCATGAATCCCATGATCTCGTCGCCGGACGGCTCGTCGAAGAACTCGCTGGGCCAATGGTCGGGCGGGTCGACCTCGTCGTAACGAAGCTTCAGACGGACGCCGATCCGCGCGAACGCGTCTCGGGCCGTCGACATGTGCTCCTTCACCACCCTGAGGGCGCCCGGCTCGTACATGATCCGCGCCTCCAACGGGAGCACGGGCGTCTTCTCGATCGCGAGCGGAGGCGTCACCTCAGGCGGGATCTGCGTGCAGTCCGGCTCGGCCCGGTCGATGACGGGGGCCTCGCGGAGCGGGGCCGCGCCCGCGGGGGCCGCGACGAGGTACAGCGAGGCCGCGAGCAGCACGGCGAGCCGGACGTTTCTCATGGAGGGGGATTTCGCCCGGGCTTCGCTTGCTCCTGCCGAGGGGGGGCGCGCAGAAAGGGCCGGGTCCGAAGACCCGGCCCTTTCTTTTCGAGCTATCGCTGACTAGACCAGGGGGCAGCCGAAGATCTTCTTCCCGCTCCATGCCGTCCCGTTGAAGGTCATGTCGCCGTTGGCCTCGTAGGCGACCCCGGCCGCCCGGGTTCGGTAGTACATGGGCGTGGGACCGCACGGGATCTGGTGGGAGTGGTGCTCGATCCTCCTGGCGTTCTGCCTCTCCTTCGGGGGCGAGCAACTGACCTCGACGAAGGAGTTGGCCGATCCGTCGGTGCTGGCCTCGATGCAGATCGTCAGCGTGATCACGGCCTGCTGGTCGACACACTCGACGCTCCCGGTCCCCGTGATGACCTTGGCCGACACCGTCGGCACGTTAGCCGTAATGGTGCACGAGTTCGCTCCCGGCAGTGTCGTGTCGATGATCACGAACCCGTCGTCGAGGATATCCGCCGACGCGGGCGTCTGGAGTACCGGGACCGCCAGCAGCGCGGCGACCCCGGCGAGCATGAGGCGCTTTCGGTTGATTCGCGTGATCTTGGGCACAGTCGTTCCCCTTCATTTGATCAACCCGAATCAGGGCGGCAGCAAGCGTGCCCCTAGCACGGGATGTACTACTGGATTTAGTGGTCCCCACCGGTGGTTCGTCCCGCCTACGTAGAACTAGTCAGACTCTGATCGCGTACTTCCGCGCGGTCAAGAGGGTTGTAAATAAATTAATTCGAGCGCAGGATTGCGTTAAGGAAAAGAGAACCAAACCTTCAAGCCGATCGAAGGGAAACCGCATGACCCTGCCATCGAAGTTGCTCGTCGCGGCAGGCGCTGCTGTGCTCTTTCTGTCGTCGTCGCCGCCGCTCACCGCCATCGCCGCCGCCTCCGCCCGGGCCTCGACGCGCATCCCCGTCGTGCGCACCCGGACCCTCGTCCTCGAGGGGGCCGCGGGCTACGTCGACGTTCGGATCCCTCGGCGGACGGCCATCGACACCTCACTGACACGCCTCCGAGGGTCGTCGGGGCCGAACCGTCACGTCAGGATCTCCGGCGAAGGGCCCTTCACCGGGATCCTCATGGCTCCGGTGAACGACCAGCTGGGCGTCAGCCGCGACCGGGTCGCGGTCGTGGGCCAATTCGAAGGGTGCTCCTACGGGTGCACCGACGGGCGCCGGGCCAACTTCACGTTCCCCATGTTCTCGAAGCACGTCGTGCTCCGTCCCAACGTCTACCGGATCTACTTCATGGCGGGCGACTCACCGTCCCGCGTGGCCGTGACGTTCCTCAGCGGGCGCAAAGGCAAGACGTTCGTCACGCCCTCCAGCGGGATCGACTTTTCCGCAGCCGTGCCTGCCGCGGCTGCTTCCTCCACGCCCACCGTGTTTTCTGCAGGCGCCGACTACAGCCTCTCGGGGGAGGGGCTCAGGTTCAGCGTAATGGACCTGACGTTGGCCGACGGGGGATCCGATGGCACCTACGGCTCGTGTCTCTACGAGAGCCAGGATGAGGTCCCGGACGAGTCGAAGTTCCTTCCGGGGTGTCCCGAGGGAGCGCCCGCGTATCGCCGGGTTAGCCAGGCGGAGAACGTGGCGGAGAAGTTCATGGCCGCCGAGTGGGAGTACGACTTCGAGGCAGGCTCGTGGGCCCACGGGATGTGGTACCAGTCGTCCGTCGAGATCCAGAGCGTCTTGCAGGGCACCGTCTTCCTCGGCGTCTGACCAACCCCGGCGCCCGACCAACCCCGGCGCCCGGCGGCGCCTATCCTTGCCGCCATGAGCGATCCTCGTGGCGTCGTCAGAGAGCTGCGGCCCGTCGTCGACCGGGCTCGCATCGAGGCCGCGGTCCTCGAGATCCTCGAGGCCGTCGGCGAGGACACAGAGCGAGACGGGCTCCGTGACACGCCCCGCCGCGTCGCCGACATGTACGCCGAGGTCTTCTCCGGGCTCGGCGCCGACGCAGCCGGCGAGCTCGACGTCTTGTTCGACGCCGGCCACGACGAGATGATCATGGTCAAGGACATCGCCATGCACTCGTTCTGCGAGCACCATCTCGTCCCGTTCCTCGGCCACGCCCACGTCGCATACATCCCGAACGTCAAGGGGCAGATCACCGGGCTGTCGAAGCTCGCACGTCTGGTCGACACGCTCTCACGGCGTCCGCAGGTGCAGGAACGCCTGACGACGCAGATCGCTGACGCGATCGACGCGGCCCTCGACCCCCGCGGGGTCCTCGTCGTCATCGAGGCCGAGCACCTCTGCATGACGATGCGCGGCGTCAGGAAGCCCGGGAGCAAGACCGTCACGTCGGCGGTGCGCGGCCAGTTCCGCGACAGCGAGGCGTCGCGGT
>DASQEJ010000162.1:0-1501 GCA_035633715.1 Actinomycetota bacterium
GGTCATGGTGGCGACGACGATGCGGCGGACCTCGCGCCCCGCGAGGAACGGGCTGTCGCCGCTCGCGCTGCGGGCTACGTCGCGCATCATCTGATCGACGTTGTCCGCGTAGGGGCGGGCTTTTTTGACGCGGGCCTCGGCTTTGCGGAACTTCACCGCGGAGACCGTCTGGAGAGCCTCCGTGACCTTGGCTATGTTCTTGACGGAGCCGATCTGCCGTTTGAGATCCCGGAGGCTGGCCAAACCCTAGCTCCCCTCGTCCCCGGAGCCGTCCTCGGACTCGCCGCCGGAGGAGCCGTTCGCGCTCGCGTCGACGATGCTGCTCGTCTGGGGCTCGTAGTTCTCGTTGAAGCGCTCGGTCGCCTCTTCCAGGCTGCCGCGCGTCTCGTCGGTGACCTGCTGCTCCTCGCGGATAGAGTTGAGGATCTCGCCGTGGCTGTCGCGCAGGTAGTCGCGGTACTGGCCTTCCCAGTCGGGGACGTCGTTCGCGTCCACGTCGTCGAGGTAGCCGTTGGCGGCGGCGAAGATGACCGCCACCTGCTCCTCGACGGGTATCGGCTCGCGCTCGTTCTGCTTGAGCATGGCCGTCAGGCGCTCGCCCCGGTTGAGGCTCTGCTGGGTGGCCTGGTCGAGGTCGCTGCCGAACTGAGAGAAGCTGGCAAGTTCCTGGTACTGGTTGAGGTCGAGGCGCAGGGTGCCGGCGACGCTCTTCATCGCCTTGATCTGCGCGGACGAACCCACCCGGCTCACGGAGTTGCCCGTGTCGATGGCCGGGCGCTGGCCCGCGTTGAACAGGTCGGAGTCGAGGAAAATCTGGCCGTCCGTGATCGAGATGACGTTGGTCGGTATGTACGCCGAGATGTCACCTGCCTTGGTCTCGATGACCGGCAGCGCCGTAAGCGAACCGCCGCCCGCGTCGTCCGAGAGCTTGGCCGCCCGCTCCAGGAGGCGCGAGTGGAGGTAGAAGACGTCGCCCGGGTAGGCCTCGCGGCCCGGCGGGCGCCTGAGCAGCAGCATCATCTGCCGGTAGGCGACCGCGTGCTTGGAGAGGTCGTCGTAGATCACGAGCGCGTCCCCGCCCTGGTTCATGAAGTACTCGCCGATGGCGCAGCCCGCGTAGGGGGCCAGATACTGGAGCGTCGCCGACTGGGAGGCCGACGCGTTCACGATGGTCGTGAAGTCCATCGCCCCGGCCTCTTCGAGGGACGCCAGGATGCCGGCGACTGTCGAGTCCTTCTGGCCGATGGCGACGTAGATGCACTTAACGTCCTGGTCGGCCTGGTTGATGATGGTATCCACGAGGATAGAGGTCTTGCCGGTCTTGCGGTCCCCAATCACGAGCTCGCGCTGCCCCCGCCCGATGGGGATCATCGCATCTATGGCCTTCACGCCCGTCTGGAGCGGTTGCTTGACCGGCTGGCGCTTGATGATGCCGGGGGCGACGACCTCGACCGGGACCTGCTCCTCGGCCTCGATCTCGCCCTTCCCGTCCATCGGACGG
>DASQEJ010000163.1:0-5385 GCA_035633715.1 Actinomycetota bacterium
CGCCGCTCGATGCGCGACGGATCCACCTCGACGCACAGCGCGACGCCCTCGTTCATCGTGACCGCCAAGGGCTGGGCCCCGCCCATCCCCCCGAGCCCCGCGGTCAGCACGATCCGCCCGCTCAGGCTGCCGGCGAACGACCGAGCCGCGAGCTCGGCCAGCGTCTCGTACGTGCCCTGGAGGATCCCCTGCGTCCCGATGTAGATCCACGAGCCCGCGGTCATCTGGCCGTACATCGTGAGGCCCATGCCCTCGAGGCGGTGGAACTCGTCCCACGTCGCCCACGCCGGGACGAGCATCGAGTTCGAGATCAGCACCCGGGGGGCCCGGGCGTGGGTCCGGAAGACCGCAACCGGCTTGCCCGACTGGACGAGCAGGGTCTCGTCGTCGCCGAGCCGCCTCAGCTCCCGCACGATCGCCTCGAACGCCTCGACGCTGCGGGCGGCCCGGCCCGAGCCTCCGTAGACGACGAGGTCCTCCGGTCGCTCGGCGACCTCGGGGTCGAGGTTGTTCACGAGCATGCGCAGCGCGGCCTCCTGCGGCCACCCCTTGCAGGTGATCGCGGATCCGCGGGGGGCGACGTCGCCCGGCTCGATGGGCTCCGGCTGTTCGCGCATGGCCTTCCTTATACTGCGCTCCGTGCCAGACGACCCCACGACCCCGCCCGGCGACGCCGCGCCCGCAGAGGCCCCGGCGACGCCCGAGCCCCCCAAGCCGCGCCCGGCGGGCGAGCCCGAGGGCGTCGTCGCCCTTCGGGAGATGATCGAGGCGACGCTGACGCGGGTCGCGGGTGGCTACCTCGTCGACGAGCGCTCCAGCTACGTCGTCGGCCTCGAGACCGCACGGACGTTCGTCGTCCCGACGTGGCTCCAGAACGGGACCACTGTGGTGCGGGTCTTCGCCATCACGAACATCGGC
This sequence comes from Actinomycetota bacterium, assembly GCA_035633715.1. Classification (GTDB taxonomy): domain Bacteria; phylum Actinomycetota; class CADDZG01; order CADDZG01; family WHSQ01; genus JALZEG01. The sequence goes on from DASQEJ010000163.1 coordinate 919, forward strand.
GTCCCGGTGACCGCCGAGCTCACGCGCTGGCTGCTCCAGAAGAACCTCGACTTCGTGTTCGGCGCGTTCGCCCTCGACGTCGAGAACGGCGCCGTCTGGTTCAACCACAACCTGCTCGGCGCGTTCACGGCGACCGAGGAGCTCGAGGCCACGATCGGCGCCGTGATCGAGACCGCGAACCGCTTCGACGACGAGATCAAGAGCCTGTTCGGGGGCCGCCTCTACGTCGAGGGCGAGGGGGACGCGGTCGCTCCTCCGGCGTCGCCCGGATACCTGTGACCGACGACCTGATCCGCCCGGGCGACAAGCCGCACGAGCTGCTGCTGTTCGACCACGGCTTCGTGCGCCTCGACGACGCGATGGCGAGCGACCTGTCGGTCGTGAACTCGGCTCGCGTCAGCTTCGCGGTCCGCCGCGAGGAGATGGACGACCGCGACAAGGGCCTGATCAAGTTCCTGATGCGGGAGCGACACGGGACGCCGTTCGAGCACAACTCGTTCCGCTTCCACGTAAGGACGCCGATCTTCGTAGCGCGCGAATGGTTCCGCCACCGCGTGGGGTGCCTCACGGGTGACACGGTCGTCACGTTCACCGACGTGAACGGCCATGCCGGTTCCGGACTAAGCAAGACCATGAGCGAGTTGCACGCCATCTGGACGGTGGGTGAGCGCAACGGATTGGGTCTGACGCAACAGCAGGAGCGTCTGGTCCGACGGCTTGCGGCCGACGGCAAGAGCATCCGTTGCGTCGCCCGTTCGACCGGGGTGGGTCGCCGTGCTGTGACGAGGGTTCTGCGGGAAGGAACTACGGAATGGCGTGACGGACGGTGGCGCCTAGGAAGGATGCGCCTCCGGACGCTGAACGAGGAGACGAACGAGTTCGGTGAGGGCCGGATCCTCGACGTAGTCGACAGTGGTCGCCAGCCCGTGTACCTCGTCACTCTCGCCGACGGCAAGCAGCTAAAGGCGACATCGACCCACCAGCTGCTCACGTCGGACGGATGGCGCACTCTCCGCGAGGCCGTCGGACTCGTGGGTGACGGAGCCGAAGTCGTGACAACCAGGGCGTGTTCCCTGATGGTCAACGGGGCGCCGGTTCACACTCAGCGGGAGTGGCTCGCACGCAAGCGCGCAGACGGCGCTTCGGTCGCGACGATGGCCGCCGAAGCGGGGTGCAGCGACAGCACGATCCGGAAGTGGCTGAGGAAGTACGAGCTCCAGTTCACTCCTGAGGAGCGGACGTTCCCCGCAGGACACATCCCTTGGAACAAGGGCAAGAAGGGGTACAAGCTCAACCGCCGTTGGACGCAGGGTCAGAAGGACGCGGTCCGGCGCGCACGGTCCGGGTCGAACAGCAACTTCTGGCGGGGCGGCGTGTCCTCCGATCGGGCTTCCATCGCCCGGTGGACGACCGAGCAGGCTCCCAAGGTCCACCATCAGTTCGACTACACATGCCAGGTGCAAGGGTGCGGGCGCCGCGGTGGGAAGCTGCACGCCCACCACATCGTCCCCGTCTGGTTGGACCCCTCCCTCGCGAGGGAGATCGGCAACTTGATCTCGGTGTGCGACGCATGTCACAGGCGCATCCATCGGACCCAGAAGGCAGAGATCGAGTATGCGGCCTTGATGGCCCCGAAGGCGGGCTACGCGGCCGACGACGTGGAAATCCCCCGCCGGAGGGGTGTGCGGCTCGCCGCCCACCCCGTTCGGGTGGTGTCGGTCGAGTATTTCGGGGTGGAGCAAACGTACGACCTCTGCGTCGAGGGGCCGTGGCACAACTTCGTCGCCAACGGGATCGTCGTCCACAACTCTTTCAACGAGGAATCGGGCCGGTACCACAAGCTCTCCGACGACTTCTACGTCCCGGCCCCCGAGGCCGTGCGCACCCAGGTCGGAAAGCCCGGCTCCTACTCGTTCGAACCGGTCGACGAGCGGCTCGCCGACGAGACCATCGACACGTTCAAGCGCATCTACAAGGACCTGTTCGCCGAGTACGAGGGCCTGATCGAGAAGGGCGTCGCGAAGGAGCTGGCGCGGTCGATCCTGCCGTTCGGGATCTACACGCAGTTCTACTGGACGCTGAACGCCCGCTCTCTGATGAACTTCTTGTCGCTGCGCAACGCGACCGCCGCCCAGTACGAGATCCGCGTCTACGCGGACGCCGTTGAGCGCCTGTTCGCCGAGAGGATGCCGATCACGCACGAGTGCTTCGTGGAGTTCGGCCGGCGAGCGCCGTGAACTTCGCCCTGGCCCTCCCGTTCGAGCTCGGCATCGACCCGCTCGAGTGGGGGATCACGCCCAGCATCGACGTCGCGGGGCTCAGCGTCTCGCCGCACGGCATCGGCATCGCCATCGGGTACCTCGCCGGCGCGCAGCTGATGGTCCGCCGCGCCCGCCGGCTCGGGGGCCCGGACGAGAGCGACATCTGGAACGCGCTCTTCTACGCGCTCATCGGCGCCATCGTGGGCGCGCGGCTCGGCTACGTCCTCGGCCACTTCAGCGAGGTCACCGACGGAGGCGACGACCTCCTCGGCGTGTTCAAGATCTACGAGGGTGGGATCTCGCTGCTCGGCGGCATCACGGGGGCCGTGCTCGCCGCGCTGCCGTACGCGCTCAAGAAGAAGATGGGCTTTTGGCGGTCGACCGACCTCGCCGTGCCCGGCCTCGCGCTCGGCATCGTCATCGGGCGCATCGGCGACCTCGTCATCGGCGACCACCTCGGGGACCCGACCACGTTCGCGCTGGGATGGAGGTGCACCGGCGAGACCGGGGGAGTGCCGCCCGCGTCGGCCGCGACGTACGAGCGCCTCGCGGAGAACGGGCCCCCGTCTCTCGGCTGCTTCGACGTCGTGCTGCACCAGACCGCGCTCTACGACTTCTTCTCGACGCTGTTGCTGCTGGGCGTGCTGCTCTACGTCGGGCGATCGCTGCGGCAGACGGGGCTCCTCACGCTGCTGTTCGTCACCTGGTACGGGACGATGCGCGTGATCACGGACTTCCTGCGCGTCGACAAGCGGTACCTCGGCCTCACGGGGAGCCAGCTGCTCGCGCTCTCGGTCGTGCTCGTGTCGCTGTACTTCCTCGCCCGCTACCGCGGAGCGCCTCCCCGATTCGCGACGGCGCCCGCCTCGGATGCGCAGCGTGAGCAGGAGGCGGAAGAACCGCTAGACTCACCCCGCGACAACGACGCTCCGTAGTCGGAAATCCCGCCCCCTCTTGCCGAAGGTGGCACCATAGCGGCGAGCGGATCGAGAGGCCCCGGCGGGGGCGACGGATCGAGACGGGCAGAAGCGTCTACACGAGAGGAGTGGCAGGCAAATGGCCGACACCTACAACGGCTACTGCGTGAAGTGCCGCGAGAAGCGCGACTTCGAGGGCGAGGTCATCGAGCTGGCGAACGGCTCCAAGGCCGCTCAGGGGCAGTGCCCCGTATGCGGGACCAAGATGACGAGGATGCTTCCGAAGAACGCGTCCTAAGCGAGCGCAACTTCCAACGGCCCGCCCGACCACCTCGGTGGGGGCGGGCCGACTCGCGTCCGGGCTTAGGCTCCCGCCGTGGACAGCGTGAGGATCGAGCGCGAGGACGAGCTGGCGATCGTCACGATCGACCGGCCCGAGAGGCGCAACGCCCTCGGCTCGCGCGACGCCCGGGCCATCGCCGCGGCTATCTCGCAAGGGGCCCGCGGCGCGAGGGTCGTGATCCTCACCGGCGCAGGCGAGGCGTTCTCGTCCGGCGGCGACCTCGAGGAGCTCGAACGCTGGAGCGACCTCGAGCCGGCGGAGATCCGCTCGACGCTCTACGAGTCGTTCCAGGGGATGATCCGCGCCATCCGGGCCTCGGACGCGGTCGTGATCGCTGCGATCAACGGCGCCGCGGTGGGAGCGGGCATGGACCTCGCGCTCGCGTGCGACCTCAGGGTGGCCGCCGAGACCGCGCGGCTCGGCCAGGTCTGGGTGCGCCTCGGCGTCATCCCGGGCACCGGGGGAGCGTGGCTGACGCAGCACCTCGCAGGCCCCGGCCGCGCCGCCCGGCTGTTGCTGACCGGCGAGCTCATCGGCGCCCGCGAGGCCCTCGACGCCGGTCTCGTCAACGAGGTCTGCCCGGGCGACGAGCTGATCCCCCGTGCCCGCGCGCTGGCGGCGAAAATCCTCGCCCACCCGCCGGCCGGCGTGGTCGCGAACAAGCGGGCTCTCGTCGCCGCCACGGGTGACGGCCTCGAGGCCGCCCTCGCTCATGCCGCCGAGGTCCAGCCGGGCCGGTTCTCATCCGACGAGTTCCGGCGGGCCGTTCGCGCCACCCGCCCGCGCTAGCGCTCCGCTACTTTTCGCGCTTTGTGGGGCTCGGAAGAACCCTCTCCGTAGTCATCTGGACGCGGTGTGCGAAATTATTGGAAATATTTGCTTGCTCAGGAAGGAATCCGCCCCGGGGTGACTAACCGTAGTCATACGAACACGTAACGTGGCCCAG
>DASQEJ010000164.1:0-3026 GCA_035633715.1 Actinomycetota bacterium
CGCCCGTCACGGCCTTGATGACCTCGGGCCCGGTGATGAACATGTGCGAGGTCTCCGAGACCATGAACGTGAAGTCCGTCATCGCGGGGGAGTAGACGGCCCCGCCGGCGCAGGGGCCCATGATCGCGGAGATCTGCGGGACGACGCCGGACGACCGGACGTTGCGGTCGAAGATGTAGCCGTAGCCGGCGAGCGACGCGGCCCCCTCCTGGATGCGCGCTCCGCCGGAGTCGTTGAGGCCGATCACCGGCGCCCCCGTCTGGAGCGCGAGGTCCATGATCTTGCAGATCTTCTCGCCCATGACCTCGCCGAGCGAGCCCCCGAAGACCGTGAAGTCCTGCGCGAACACGAAGACCTTGCGGCCGTCGATCGTGCCCCAGCCGGTCACGACCGCGTCGCTCAGCGGCCGTTTGTCCTCGATCCCGAACCCGTGGGACCGGTGGCGGACGAGCATGTCGGTCTCGACGAACGAGCCCGGATCGAGCAGTTTCGCGATGCGCTCGCGGGCGGTCAGCTTGCCTCGCTCGTGCTGGCGCTCGACGGCGACGTCGCCGCCGGCCGTCTGGGCCTCGTCACGCAGCGCCTGCAGCCTCTCGATGGCGTCGTCTATGGGGCGTGTCTGGTCTTGGGGTAGCTCCTGGGTCGACATGCGGGGCAGTCTAGCGGCGGGCCCGCCTGACACCCCGGCGACATCCCGTCGCCCGCCTTGCTACGCCTCGAATTACGACCAAATCGGACGGATTGATAACCCGAAGGTGGCAGGGGAGTGACGCCGGGAGGAGAACCCCACCCCTATGCAGCTGATCAAAGACCTCCGCGACGTCACCGGCGCTCTCAAAGAGCTCGTGGCCGACGACGAGCGCCACGAGGAAGACGCCAAGCTCGAGCTCGCCGTTTCGGCTCAGCGCTTCTCGCAGGAGACGCGCGACGTCGTCGACGACAAGCTCAGCTTCTCCGCCACGCTGATGCGTGCGGGGGAGGTCCACGCGGCCAAGCGTCTGCTCGCCGAGGTCGAGGCCGAGGTCCGCGACAACGAGGCCGCGCTGCTCGAGCAGGTCAACGAGGTCAAGGTCGTCAGGGCCGCCCGTCGCGAGCGCATCACGCGCATGCGTCTGGCCCGCTCGCTCGCCGTCGCGATGCTCGGCGCCGCCGTCATGGCGACGTCCGCCGCCGGGATGGCGTTCGCCAGCTTCCTGGAGGACCGGGCCCGCATCGCCGAGGCCGCCGAGGTCCGCCGGGACCGGAACCGCTCCGGCTCCGAGGGCCCCGCAGCCGCGGCAGGCGCGAGGACCAAGCAGACCAAGGACTCGCGGCGCAACAGGGTCGTGACGGTCGGCGGCGTCCAGGCGGCGTTGACGGCAGAAGCCCTGGCGGCGTTCGAGCAGCTGAAGAGCGGCGACGTCGAGGCCGGCGAGATCGAGCGGCTCCTCAGCCTTCTCCCGGCCGACCTGGCCGACACGATGCGTGACGCCCTCTCCACGGCGCAGGTGGCCCAGGAGCGTGTGAAGGACGCGCTTCCGGCGCTCGTCGACCGCCCGTCCGTCCGGCGCAAGGCCGCCAAGGCCCAGCAGGCCGCTGCGGACGAGGCCGACAAGGAGGGCGCCGCCGAGGAGCCGAAGGAAGAGGCTTCGCCCGACCCCGAGCCCGAGCCCACCGAGGGCGGCGAGACCGAGGAAGAGCCGGAGGACGACCCGGACGACACGATGGGGCTGCCCGGCCTGGGCGGTTAGCCCACCGGATGCGGTTCGGGCTGCGGATGCTGCCGCCCGGTCGCCTTCCCCTTCGGTAGACGCAGCGCCGCCAGGAACACTGCGGCGGCGGGCAGGGCCCCCACGAGGTACGCGCTCCGGTACGAGGTCGCGTCCGCCATCGCCCCGATCGCCGTAGGCGACGTGAGATAGCCGAGGTCCCCCGCCATCTGGTTCACGCCCACGGCCGCGCCCGAGCCCGACCGAGGGATCGAGTCCGCCAGAAGGCCTCCAGCCGCCGTGCCCCCCGCTGCGATCGCCGCGCCGAGGGCGATCATCAACGGGAAGTACGCGAGCGGCGTCGCCTCGATGCGCCCGAGCAGCGCGGTCGCTATCGCCGCGACTGCGAGCGAGGGGACCAGCACCGCGCGCCGGCCGTATGCGTCGGCGGCCTTGCCGGCGACGAACAGGATGAGGATCTCGCCGACGGCGAGCATGGTGACCGCGAGGCCGATCTGGCCCTCGGACAGGCCGAGGACGTCCTCGGCGAAGATCGGGCCGACGACCTGCGCGGGACCCGAGATCGTCCACCAGCCGACGAGCGTCGCCAGCAGCGCGATCGTGTAGCGGTAGTCGCGGAAGAGCGGCGCCGCCTCGCGCAGCGCCTGGATCGGCGACTTGCGCGCTCCCTCGCCCCGGCCCTGCTCTCCCGCCATCACGAACCACGCGATCGCGGCCGACAGCAGCAGCCCGGTCGCGTAGAAGTGGAAGGGGGCCGCGAGCCCGAACTGATCGGCGATGACGCCGCCGAAGACCGGGCCCGCCCCGATCCCGACGAGGAACGACGAGCGGAACGCGCCGGTCGCGCGGCCCATCGCCTCGGGCTCGATGACCCTGAGGATCCGGTTCATGAGGCCGTTGATGAACAGCGCCGAGCCCGCGCCGCCGAACCCGCGGGCGAGCACGAGCTGGGGAAACGACCCCGCGAACCCCGCGGCGTAGGACGACGCCGACACGATGAGCAGCCCGGCGATCGTGCAGGCGCGCTCGCCGAAGCGGTCGACGACGAGGCCGCCGACGATCCCGAACGCGAACCTCGTGCCGCCGAACACGACGTTGACGAGGCCGAGCGTGCCGAGCGCGACGCCGAACGAGCGTGCGAACAGCGGCAGGACCGGCACGACCATGCCGAAGCCGAGCGCGACCGTGATCGAGATCGCGAGCAGCTTGACGAACTCAGGCCTCCGCCACGGCGAGACGATCGCCGCGGCGCCGTTCGACGACACCGTTAGTGGTCGGGGCGCTGGATGAGCTCGACGAGGAGGCCGTGGTTCCCCT
>DASQEJ010000165.1:0-2681 GCA_035633715.1 Actinomycetota bacterium
ATCGAGATCTTCTCCTGGCTCATCTTGTCGGGCATGGTGAAGATGCAGCGGTAGCCCTTGATGGCCGCGGCGATCGCAAGGCCGACGCCGGTGTTGCCCGAGGTGGGCTCGACGATCGTCCCGCCCGGCCTGAGCTTCCCGGTCCGCTCGGCGTCCTCGATCATCCGGATCCCGATCCGGTCCTTCACGCTGCCGCCCGGGTTCAGGAGCTCGAGCTTCCCCACGAGCTCGCACGACAGCCCCTTGCCGATGCGCGAGAGCTTCATCAGGGGGGTGTCGCCGAGGCCGTCGAGGAGGTTCTCGTAGATCGTCATGAACCCATCGTGGCAGCCCGGCGTCGAACCGTGCAACAAGGGTGGGCCGGCGGGAAGAACGCGGTGCTTTGCTTGGTTCTCTTTCACGACCACCTCCTCACGGATACGATGGGCGGCCTGTGGAAAACGACCAAAGCAAGCAAGAGACCACCGAGAGCGTGAGCACCGAGGCTCCCGAGAGCGGGGCGGCCTCGGCCGGACCGCAGGAAAAAGACGTGATCGGCGCCAGGCGCCGGTTCCACGTGCCGCGCCTCGGCCGCCGCTGGACCCTCGCGATCCTCGTCGTCCTCGGCACGCTGTTCCTCGGCGCGGCGGGCGCGGCCTACGCGACCTACGACTACTCGAACGAGTACGACGGCCGGATGCTGCCGGGGACGACCGTCGCCGGCGTCGACGTCGGCGGTATGGACCGGGACGAGGCCCTCGCCGCGGTCCGCGACGCCGTCCGGCCCCAGCTCCGCCGCTCGATCGAGGTCGAGTGGGAGGACCGCACCTGGAAGGTCACGCCCGCGCGGATCGGCGCGTACACGACGGCGGGTCGCGCGGTCGACGTAGCTCTTGCCGAGAGCGCCGACACGTCCTTCTTCCAGAAGATGAAGATGCGCGTGCTCGGCGACGAGCTCGAGCACACCGGCGACGTCGGGATCCGCTACCCGCGCAAGGGCGCCCGGGCGTTCCTCGAGGGCATCGCCTCCTCGCTCAACCGCGAGGTCGAGGACGCCTCGCTCGACTACTCGAGCGGCTGGGTGAAGTTCGTCGACGGCAAGGAAGGCCGCCGCGTGGACGTCGCCTCCAGCCACACCGCGTTCATGAAGGCGCTGCGCACCGGCTCCGACGAGGTCGGCCTGAAGGTCAAGGTCACGAAGCCCGAGAAGACGACCGAGGACTTCGACCAGGTGCTGCTCGTCCGCATCGGCGAGAACAAGCTCTACCTCTACGAGGACCAGAAGATCACGCACGAGTGGTCGGTCGCGACCGGCCAGCCCGAGTACATGACGCCGACCGGGCTGTTCGAGGTCGAGCTCAAGCGCTACCTGCCGACGTGGGTCAACCCGGCCCCCGACACGTGGGGCGCGAACATGCCTGCGTCGATCCCGCCGGGGCCGGGCAACCCGCTCGGGGTGCGCGCCATCAACTGGACGGCGCCGGCGATCCGCTTCCACGGGACGAGCGCGACGTACTCGCTCGGCTACAACGCGAGCCACGGTTGCGTGCGCATGGCGAACTCCGACGTGATCCAGCTCTACGACATGATCGAGGTCGGGACGCCCATCGTCTCGGTCGTGGCGGGCCCGCTCAGGCCGATGTACTCGTCGTCCTCGTTCGACGACCCCGAGCCTGTGTCGCCCGAGGCCGAGAACGAGGCCACGAAGAACCCGGCCGGCGACGGCAAGAAGCCCTCCAAGGGAGACGGGTAGCTGACGGAGAACCCCCGCCGGCCCCCGCGCTTCGGCGAGGAGGACCGGCGGCTCTCCTACGGGAGCTACCTGCAGGTCCCCGAGCTCCTCGAGCTCCAGCGGCTACAGTCCGACCCGCCCGCGCACGACGAGCTGCTGTTCATCGTCGTCCACCAGGTCTACGAGCTCTGGTTCAAGCAGATCCTCTTCGAGCTGGACTCGATCCGCGACCATCTGATGGCGAACGAGCCGTCGCGGGCCCGGCACCTCCTCGAGCGCGTGATGACGATCGAAGAGGTCGCGATCACGCAGATCAGGGTGCTCGAGACGATGGCGCCGCAGGACTTCCTCCAGTTCCGCACGCACCTCGCGCCGGCGAGCGGCTTCCAGTCCGTCCAGTTCCGCGAGATCGAGTTCGTCTCCGGACTGAAGGACGAGCGCTACCTCGACCGGGTCTCGGAGAACCCGGAGGAGCGGGCGAGGCTCGAAAAGAGGCTCGGCGAGCCCACGCTATGGGACGCGTTCTGCACGATGCTCGACCAGCGGGGGCTGCCCATGCCCCCGGACGACGAGGACGCCAGGCGCACGACGCTGCTGAAGATCGCCCGCGACCGCGAGGCCTACCCCGACGAGTACTACGTGTCGGAGGCGTTGCTCGAGCACGACCAGCACTTCGCGACGTGGCGGAGCCGCCACGTCTTGATGGTCGAGCGCCAGATCGGGACCAAGAGCGGGACCGGCGGGTCGACGGGGGCCCCGTATCTCAGGTCGACGCTGAACAAGCGCTTCTACCCGGAGCTGTGGGACCTCAGGTCGTTTCTCTAGCCCCCGGCGCGGTCGCGAAGAAATATCGCCCAACCACCTTGCGTAGTGGCGGACGGACGTCGTAAACTACTTGAGTACCTCGCAGAGATAAGTAGGTCTCGGCCGAAAGTCACTGCGGGGTACATTTGCGTCCGGGCCCTGGTAG
>DASQEJ010000166.1:0-3104 GCA_035633715.1 Actinomycetota bacterium
ACGGGCAAGATCGCCTACCCGCTGATGGAGAAGCGCACGCAGGACTCCTCGCCCGCGGCCGTGGTCCGGATCGAACAGCTCTATCCGTTCCCCCACGAGCAGCTCGAGTCGATCTTCGCCAGTTACCCGAACCTCGAGGGCCTCCGCTGGGTCCAGGAGGAGCCCGAGAACATGGGGGCGTGGTCGTTCGTCGACGCGCGGCTGTGGGATCGGGTCACGAGCCGGTGGAGCTTCGCCCACGCCGCGCGCTTCGAGAGCGGGAGCCCGGCGAGCGGAAGCGGGCTCGTCCACGACCAGGAGCACCGCGAGCTGCTGGAGAAGGCGTTCGAGGGCCTCGAACAGCCGGGGGGCGAGTCCAAGCCGGGCGACGCGCCGGCCCCTCCGCCGAGCGCTTAGCGGAGCCCTAGGCCCTCCGGGAGAGCAGGCCCTTCGTCCTCGCTGCGTCGATCGTCTGCATCAGGGTCTCGGTCACGTCGTGGTCGGGGGCCCAGCCGAGGTCGTTCTTCGCCTTCGTCGTGTCCATCAGGACCGGCACTCGTAGCGCGTTGACCCAGCTCGCCTTCGCCGGCATCAGCGGGAGCCTCGACACGATCGCCGCGGTCGTCTCGACCGCAAGCTCCGGGACCGGCACCGCGTACCAGCCGAGTGCGTGCGCCAGGTCCGTCAGCGTCATCTCGCCGTCGGCCGCGAGGTTGTAGGTCCCGGGCGGCCCCTCGCCGAGCACCCCGGCCACCAGCGCCTGCGCGACGTCGTCTTCGTGCACGAGCTGGAACGGGATGCCGGGGTCGGGGATGACGGGGCGGAGCATCGGCAGCGCGCCGCCGAGCTTCCGCAGCGGGCCCGGCACCTTGTCGCCCGACCCTACGAGCGGGATCTGCTCGACGAGGTCGGTCGAGTCGGGCCCGGCGACGATGCACGGCCGGAACACGTAGACGTCGGTGTCCGAGTAGCGGCCGAGGTTCGCCAGCATCTCCTCGAGCTGCGCCTTCTGCCGCGAGTAGTAGTGGTTGTCGCTGCCGCGTGCGTGGACCTTCTCGGTCAGCCACTCGGGGTTGTCCTTGTGGAACCCGTAGGCCGCGACCGAAGACGTGTAGACGAGGCGCTTCACCTCGGCCGCAAACGCGGACTCGAAGACGTTGCGCGAGCCCCTCATGTTGATCTCTTCCGTCTCGTCGTGCGATCCCATGATGAGGAACGCCAGGTGGACGACGACGTCGGCCTCCTCGACGAGCGCGTCGACCGAGGCGCGGTTCAACACGTCGCCGCGCCGGTACTCGAGCTTGCGGAGGCCCATCCGCTTCGGGTCGAAGGGGCGCCGCGCCATGCCCAGGACGCGCTCGACCTCGGGCGTGCGCTCGAGGAGCCGGACGAACGAGCGTCCGATGCTCCCGGTGGGGCCGGTGACTGCGACGGTGAGGCGGCGGGACGAGCCGTTGGCGGATGTCACCCACCTAGTATTCCCCTCGTGAAGACCGCCGGGGGACTCCGCTGATGCCCGAAGCAGTGCGCTGGATCGGCTTCGCCGTCGGGGTCGTCATGGTCTTCGGGACGTGGATCGGGATGCTCGACACGCTCGTCGTGCCCCGGGGTCTGTCGTCACGCGCGGCCGCAATCGTCGGGCGGGTCGTGCGCCGGCTGTTCCTCGTCGTAGCGAACAGGTTCGACGACTACGAGACGAAGGACGACGTGCTCGTGCTCCAGGGGCCGATCACGCTGCTGGCGTTGCTCGTGACGTGGATCGTTTCGTTCCTCCTCGGCTATGCGCTGATCCTCTATCCGATCGAGGACGTCTCGTTCGTAAAGACCGTGGAGGAGACAGGATCGGCGTTCTTCACGCTCGGCTTCGCCGGCCCCCGCGGGGCGACGGCCACTGCGATCCACGTGATCGCGGCGTTCACGGGGCTGATCGTGATCGCGCTCCAGATCGCGTACCTGCCGACGTTGTACGCGTCGTTCAACCGGCGCGAGACGCTCGTCACGATGTTGCAGAGCCGTGCCGGATCGCCGGCGTGGGGGCCGGAGATCCTGCGGCGCCACCAAGCCGTGGAGATCATCGACAACCTGCCTCAGCTCTACGCGGAGTGGGAGCAGTGGTCGGCCGACGTCGCCGAGAGCCACACCAACTACCCGGTCCTCGTGATCTTCCGGTCGCCGCATCCGCTGCGGTCGTGGATCGTGGGTCTCCTCGCGGTGATCGACTCCGCCGCGCTCTACTCGTCGCTGAGCCCGTCGCGCGCGCCCTCGGAGGCGCGGCTGTGCATCCGCATGGGCTTCAACTGCATGCGCGACATCGCGACCGCCATGCAGATCCCGTTCGATCCCGATCCGCTGCCGACCGACCCGATCGAGCTGACGTTCGAAGAGTTCAAGGGAGCCGTGCACCAGCTCCAGGAGGTCGGCTTCCCGATCGAGAGGACCGCGGAGGAGGCGTGGCCGCACTTCCGCGGCTGGAGGGTCAACTACGAGTCCGTCGCCTACGCACTCGCCGACTTCGCCGTCGCGCCGCCCGGGCCTTGGTCCGGCCCCCGCGAGCACCTTCCCGGCATGGCGATCATCCCGCAGCGCCCGGCGAACCGGCAGCCCGAGGACACGCGGGAGCACGAGCGTCCCAGAGGTGAAGGAACCGGCTGGTAGAAAAGCTCGATGGCCCTCGACAACGCGTCCGCGCTCGAACGGGTGCTGGCCGAAGGAGACGAGTGGCAGTCGTGGCGCGCGTTGCGCCTCTCGGGTGAGGCCCCCGGCGATCCGCCGCCGATCCCGTACCAGGACGACGAGGGCGCGTTCCCGGGCCCCGGTGGGCGTCCGTCGCCGGGAGCAACTGGTGAGGCGCTGTGTCACCTCGCGCTGCTGGGCTTGAGCGAGTCGGGGGCCGCGGCGATCGCGGCGGACTGGCTCGAAGAGGCGCGCACGCCGGCGCTCGCGTGGCTCGATCCTCCGGACGAGGTTCCGGGCGAGCTCGACAACCCCGCGGCGTCCCGGGTGTGGGCGACCGCGTCGGCGGCGTGCGGCCTCCTCGCGGTCGGCCGCGACCCGGGTCTGCGCGCGCTGAGCCTGCTGCGGGGCGAGGCCGACTCCGCAGGGCGGTTCACCGGAGGCGGCTATCC
>DASQEJ010000167.1:0-4746 GCA_035633715.1 Actinomycetota bacterium
CGCCGGTGGCGGCGACCGTTACGGGAGAGCCGGGGGCCTCGGTCAACCCCGTCCGGATCTCAGGATGTCGAGCACCGCGCGGGCGTCCTCGTCCTCGATCGGCGTGACGCCGTCGGTGGAGGGGCGCGGCGACGAGCCGAACGCCTTGCGCAGGTTCTCCTCGGCCCGCTCGAGTGCCTCCTCGGCGGCCTTCAGCCTGACCCTGAGGTCCGTCTCGCGGAGCTTCGACTCCTCGAGCGCCTCCTCGAGCTCGTTCACCTTGCGCCGGTGCGCCTCGCCCTCGGCGGCGAACGCCTCGACCTGGGCGGCCCGCAGGCCGTCGTCGCGGGCGAGCTCGAGCAGCCGGTCTACGACGGCCTTGCCGAGGTCGTCGTAGTTGAGCCTGGTCGTGCGCTTGGCCGCCCGGCTGGGCAGCATGGCCTCGGCGTCCTCGAGCTTCACGGGCTCGGTGGACTCGAGCTTGATGATCGTGTTCCGGCCCCGGCGGCCTCGCTGGACGACGTCGATCCGGCCGAGCTCCTCGAGGAGCTTGATCACCTCGGCGCTGCGCACGGAGTTGAGCCCGGCCTCGGCCGCGACCGCCCTCAGTTTGCCCTCGAAAGTGTCGCCGTCGGCAGACGCGGCAAGGGTGTCCAGCAGTCGGTTGGCCAGCTCGTGGAGGTTCGTTCGGGCCATGGGGGGAAGCCGCTTCCTGGGAGGTAAATGGGGACGCCTAATCTTATCCGGCACCCCGAATTAGGCAAACGATTAAGCCTGTTGAGGCTAGATCGCCTCGAGACCCCTCGCGATTGCCTCGATGCGGCTGGCGGGGAAGCGGCGGTGGCCTCCGAGCGTGACCATGTGCGGCAGCTTGCCGTCCTTGGCCCAGCGGGAGACGGTCTTCGGGGACACCCTGAGGATCCGGGCGGCCTCGGCCGTCTTCAGGTATCGCTCTTCTCTCTCGACCAACTCAAGCATCCCGATCGCTCCCCAACAGGGTCCGTATTGCCCGTTGAGGCTCTATCGGCCGTTTGGACGAGTTCCTGTAGAGAGATCAGGCCTCTTCGATCAGGCCGGCGATGCGGTGCTTGAGGGCCTCCGGGCACGGGTGGGACCCCCGGAGCCGGGAGATCAGCGCCTTGACCTCTACCTCGAGGCCGTAGCGCTCGTAGCAGGGGCCACACTCTTCGAGGTGGACCCGGATGCTCCGGCTCTCCTCCTCGGCGATCGGCTCGCCGTCGATCAGCAGGTAGGCCCGCTCGAGGGTCTCCCTGCAGATCTCCTTCACGTTCTTCCCACCATCGGCTAGGCCCCCCCGGTTCCCGTCTTGGAGCTACGGACGATGCCCCTGTCCCTTGCTAGGTCCCACAACCGCTTCTGCAGCGCCTTTCTTCCCCGGTGCAGACGGGACATGACCGTCCCGAGCGGAACGTCCATGATCTCGGCCATCTCCGCGTACGAGAAGCCTTCCACGTCCGACAGGACGACCGCCAGCCGGAACTGCTCGGGGAGGTCGTCGATGGCGTCGATGATGTCCGAGTCGACGAGCGAGTCGAGGACGATCCGCTCCGGCGTCTGCGAGAACTGGTCGTCGTGGTTCTTCAGCTCCTGGTAGAGGTCGAAGTCCTCGACCTCGTCCGCCGAGACCTTCTTCGGCTCGCGCTGCTTCTTCCGGTAGGTGTTGATGTACGCGTTCGTCATGATGCGGAACATCCACGCCTTGAGGTTCGTGCCCTCCTCGAAGCGGTCGAACGAGCGGTAGGCGCGCAGCATGGTCTCCTGGACGAGGTCCTCGGCGTCGGCCGGGTTGCGCGTCATCCGGAGCGCGGACGCGTAGAGCGAGTCGAGGAGCGGGAGCGTGTCGCGGGTGAACCTCGCCTTGTCTGCGGCGCTCAGCTCCTTCTTTTGTGGCGTCCCGCCGAGCCGGCCCGCGACCCGCTTTGCCTCAGCCACGGGTCTTGCCTCCGCCGAACCCTGCGAGGAGCCCCGAGTCGAACGAGAACATGAGCTTGCTCTTCTCGCGGTGCCGCGCCAAGGCCTCGTCGATCAGCGTCTGCACGAGGTCCGAGAAACCGAGGCCGGACGCCTCCCAGAGGTAGAACGCGAACGAGCCCGGGGCGGTGTTGATCTCCATGACCCATGTGTCGCCCGTTTCCTCGTCCACGAAACTGTCGATCCGGGCGACCCCGGCCGCGCCGACCGCAGCGAAGGCGGCGAGCGCGTTGCCCTGGACCTGCTTCGTCACCTCGTCCGCGATCGGGGCCGGGATGCGGCGGTCCTGGCCCGCCATCCCCGCGTCGCCCTTGGATCCGGCCCCCTTGCCGCCGCGCATGTACTTGTCCTCGAACGAGAGGAACTCCTGCCACGGGACGGGCTGCTCGCACACCGACGCGCGGGGCGGCAGGCCCGACCCTCCGAGGACCGAGCAGTTGACCTCGATGCAGCCCTCCATCGCCTTCTCGACGAGGATCCTGTCGTCGTAGCGCCGCGCCACGTCGAGCGCCGCCGACAGGGCCGCCCGGTCCGGGGCCTTGCCGATGCCGACGCTGGAGCCGAGCCGCGACGGCTTCACGAACGCGGGATAGCCGATCGACGACTCGACGCGGTCGAGCACCGCGTCCTCGTTCGCCTCGAGCTCCGCGACCGCGACGACCTCGTGCGGGACGACGGGGAGCCCGGCGGCGGCGAACACGGTCTTCATCTCGACCTTGTTCATCCCGACCGCCGACGCGAGGACGCCGCTGCCCGCATACGGGATACCGGCCATCTCCAGCAGGCCCTGGAGGGTGCCGTCCTCGCCGTAGGTGCCGTGGATCGCCGGGATGACGACGTCGAGCGGGATGCGGCGGGGACCCTTGAGCCGCCCCCCGGGGGCCTGGAGCCCGCTGCCGTCGAGGGCCAGCACGACCTCGTCGCCGGCGTCGGCGTAGCGGCCCCGCTTGTAGACGTCGAGGTCGTCGAGCGCCGGCGAGGAGAACCAGCGGCCGTCGCGGGCGACGTAGATCGGGACGACGTCGTGGCGCTCGCGCGCGACCGCCATCACCTGGTGCGCCGTGACGATCGAGACGTCGTGCTCGACCGACCGGCCCCCGAAGACGACGCCTACGGACAGCCTGGATGCCATGGCGCCGAGTCTAAGTGTCCCGTCCGACGGTTCCCGGGCGCTCAGCCCTCGTATTGGTCCGGGAGGTCGTTCTCGAACAGCACGACGTCGCCCGAGCCCACGACGCCGGCGAGCTCCTTCGTCGCCTCGTCCAGCGAGCCGACGGTGACGACCCTTGCCTTCCCGCCCGCGGCCCCGGCCACGATCGCGTCGCGGTTCAACGGGGCGACCACGATCAAGACGTCCGCGATCTCCGCTGCGGTGCGCCCGAGCTTCTCGTTCGCCTCCCTCTGGAGCTCTCCCAGCTCGACGATCCCCGGGGTCACGACGATCCGTTGGCGCGCCGGCATCGAGCCGAGCACCTCGAGGGCCGCGGCCGCCCCGTCGGGGTTGCTGTTGAAGGCGTCGTCGAGGACCGTGACCCCGCCTGCGCCCTCGATCAGCTGGAGCCGGTGCTCGACCGGCGTCAGCGCGGCGATGGGCTCTCGGAGGGATCCGAGGTCGCGCCCCGCCTGCAGCGCGACGGCCACGCCGGCGAGCACGTGCCCGATCGAGTGGCGTCCCAGCAGCTTCGTCGTCACCCGCACGGTCGCTCCGCTGCGCCGGTCGGCGATCGTCATCTCGGTGCCGGCTCGGGTTACCTCGACGTCGGCCGCCGTCACGTCCGGCCGTCCCTCGGGCTCGAGCCCGTAGCGAACGACGTCGACGCCCGCGAGCTCGTCGGTGAGCCCCCGGATCGTCGGGTCGTCGGAGTTCACGACCGCGACTCCGCCGCTCCGCAACGTGCCGACGATCTCGAGCTTCCCCAACTTGATCGCCTCGGGAGAGCCGAAGCTCTCGAGGTGTGCGACGCCGATCGCCGTCAGCACCGCGATCTCGTGGCCGACCAGACGGCCGATCTCGGCGATGTCGCCGCGCTGGCGCGCCCCCATCTCGACGACGAAGTAGCGGTGGCGCGGCTCGAGGTTCTCGTTGATCGCACGCACCACGCCCATCGTCGTGTTGTAGGAGCCGGGCGTGACGAGCACCTCGTCGCTCTCGCCCAGCAGACGCCCGACGGCGAACTTCGTCGACGTCTTCCCGTACGAGCCCGTGATGCCGACGACGACCGGTGCGATCGTCCGGAGCTTCCGCCGCGCCATCCGCAGATACCGCGCGTTGATCCCGCGCTGCACCGGCGTCAGCAGCCAGTCGGCCGCCGGGATCAGCAGGGGCGCCCACACGAACAGCGCGATCGTCGCGAGGGCCCACGTGATCAGGTCCGCTGGCGCGCCCCCGAGCACGAGGTGCGCGAACGCGGACGGGAGCAGCACCCCGAACAACGACAGCAGCGTCGCGGTGACGAGGATGCGCCAGGCGCGGCCCGTCATCACGAGCGGCTTCTTCGCCGTGGACGGCTTCGAGAACGTCGCCTTGTCGCGGTTCGCGCGGAGCCACCGCCGGAAGTTAGGCCGCTTGTAGGCCTCGAGCTGGAAGACGTGGAGCGCGCGCCTCAGCCGCACGAGCTGGAACGCCGTGAACGCCGGCACGAGCACGTAGACGATCGTGCGCAGGACGAACGAGTACCCGGTGAAGGGATCGGCGCGGTTCATCCGAGGAAGTGACTCACGATCCGGCAGAACCGCTCGGATTCGTCCAGGTACGCGAAGTGGCCGGCCCCCTCG
>DASQEJ010000168.1:0-2343 GCA_035633715.1 Actinomycetota bacterium
TCATCAGAGGCACGATGTCGTTCGCCGTGCCCTTCCTGTCTTCGAGCGGATAGCCCATCCACACGACGGTCGTCAGCTGCGGCACGTACCCGGCGAACCACGCGTCCTTGTTGTCCTGCGTCGTGCCGGTCTTCCCCGCGGCGGGACGAGGCAGTGACACCGCGTCCGCGGCGGTGCCGGACGTGACGACGGTCTCGAGTGTCTGTGTCAGCGCGTACGCGACGTCGTCGTCCACCACGCGCTCCCCGTCGTCCTTCGCCTCGGTCTCGCACTCGCGGTCTTTGTCCTGCACGTACTCGATGAGGCAGTTGCCGTGGGAGTCCTCGATGTAGGTGACGGGGGTGATCTCCGGCAGCACGCCTCCGGCGTCGACCGCGGCGTACGCACGGGCGAGGTCGAGCGCGGTGACGTCGAACGAGCCCCCGAGCGAGAGGCTGCACGTCGGGGGGATGTCGCCGCCGGCGTTGAGCGCCAGCTCCTCGAGCAGGCTCGCGACCTTCTCCGGCCCGATCTCGGCGATCAGCTGCGCGTAGACGGTGTTGACCGAGTTCGCGGTCGCCTGGCGCAGGTCGATCGTGCCGTAGGAGCTGCCGCCGTAGTTGTCGACCTCCCACGGCCCCCCGTCCGTGTAGCACTCCTCGTCCGGGATCGTCATCGGGCTGTGGCCGGAGAAACGCGACGACAGCGACACGCCTTCGTCGATCGCCGCGAGGAGCGTGAACGGCTTGAACGCCGAGCCCGGCTGCCGGCCGACGTCGGTCGCGAAGTTGAACCCGCGCGCCTTCTTCACGTTCTTGAAGTCGCGGCCCCCGACGAGCGCGCGGATCTGGCCGCCCGGAGTCATCGACACGAGCGCGGCCTGCGGTTCCTCGGGCTCCGTCAGCGACGCCGCGACGGCCTCCTCCGCATACCGCTGCATGTCGAGGTCGAGCGTGGTGTGGATCTTGAGACCGCCCGTGTACAGCTGCGCCTCCAACCTGGGCCCGAGGATGTCGCGCCGCAGCCATTCCATGAAGTACGCGGCGGTCTGCGTCTTCGGCGCGCCGGTCGACCTCTTGATCGCCTTCACCTTGCCGCGTGACGCCTTCTCGGCTTTCCGTTGCGAGATGAAGCCCTCTCCCGCCATCTCCTGCAGCACCAGGTTGCGGCGCTGCCGCGCGCCGAGCGGGTTCGTCGTCGGGTCGAGCGCTTCGGGCGACGGGATGATCGACGCGAGGTAGGCCGCCTCACGCAGCGTCAGCTCTTCCGCGTGCTTGTCGAAGTACGCGCGCGCGGCCGCCTCGATCCCGTAGGCGCCGCGTCCGAGATAGATCGTGTTCAGGTAGAAGCCGAGGATCTGCTTCTTCGAGTAACGGCGCTCGAGCTTGATCGCGAGCACGGCCTCCTTCAGCTTCCTAGAGACCGTCCGCTCCGGCGTCAGCACGGTGTTCTTCACGTACTGCTGCGTGATCGTCGACCCGCCTTCGCGGATCTCGCCCCCGGTCAGGTTCGCCCACGCGGCACGGGCGATGCCGCGGATCGAGACGCCGTTGTGCTCGTAGAAGTCGCGGTCCTCCGCGGCTATGACCGCCTCGCCGAGGAACGGCCTCTTGTCGAGGAGCTCGTCGGTGTCGACGAGGAAGCGGCGCTCCTCGTCGGTGAAGGTCCCGATCACGCGTCCGTGCCGGTCGAACACCTCCGCGGACGAGTTGAGGTAGTCGACGTCCTCGGGCAGGGGGATCGACGCGAACGCGTACGTCAGCACGAGGATGCTGCCGCCGACGAACAGCGCCGCGAACGGGAGGAGCCATCCGTAACGGAGGAGCCAGCGCTGGGCCGTCGTGCGCCCGGTCGCGGCCCTGCGCGCGGCGCGGCCCCCCTTCCTCCTCATCGGGTCAGTCTAGTTACGACCCCGCCGCTACGCCCGCACTCCGTCAGAGGAAGCCGACGCGCAGCCCCGCGACGGTGAGCCACGCAGCCGCGACCGCGGTGACGCCCGCGACGGCGAGCGTCGCCCAGACCGTCGCGCGCGGGAGGTCGGGGGCCGGCTCGAGCGCGGCGGGGATCACCTCTACGTACGCGGGCTCGATCCCGATCCCCGGTCGCCGCGCGACCACGCCGGCCGCGGCGCCCGCGGCGAGAGCGACCAGCTGGAGCGCCAGCACTCCTCCCGAGTCTCCGAGCGGCCCGGCCGCGCCGGCCACGTGCGGGAGGATCCCGATCCCGATCGCGGCCGCGAGCAACAGCCACGTCGCGAGGACGGCCTCCGGCTCGAAGTCCCCCACGTCGGCGCGCGCGGCGCGGCCCCCCAAGACGACCCCGAGCGCGAGCGCGACGGGAACCAGGGCGGCGAGGAGCGTCCAC
>DASQEJ010000169.1:0-6080 GCA_035633715.1 Actinomycetota bacterium
GACGTCGTCGAGGCCGTCGCCGTCCACGTCGCCCGCGCCGGCGACCGACCATCCGAGGACGTCGAAGGCGGCGGCTCCGTTGATCGCGAAGCCGCTGTCGCCGAGGTCCGCCAGGTCGATGCCCGTCCGGTCGTCGCCACCGAAGACGACGTACGCGGCGCCGGCCCCCGTGCCGCCGGGACCGCTGGTCCCGTCCGCGCCCACGATCACGTCGCCGACGCCGTCGCCGTTCACGTCGCCGGCTGCGGCGACGGCGAGGCCGGCTTCGGAGGCCGGCGTTCCCGACAACACGATGCCCTTGCCGGGGTGGCCGGGCGCGAGCTCCGACGCAGCCGTGCTCGGAAGGGGGACGAGGGCGGCGGCGAAGGACGCCGCTACGACCGCCGAGGCTCCCCGAATGTGTCTCACCGTCTCCGTAAGGCTAGCCGTTGCCCCGGGTTAACCACCCGGGGCAACGGCCGGAGCCGGTTCAGCAGGTCGTCGGGAGCGAGCAGTGGGAGACCGACGTGAGGAACCCGTTGTTCGCGGTGTTCCACAGGGCGCCGCCCGTCCTGCGGGTCAGTCCGCCCGAGGGGTTCCAGTAGTCGTTGTGGTTGCAGTCGAACTGCGACTCGGGACCGACCGGGCACATCTCGAGCGTCTTCAGCGGATCGGTCTGCACGTAGTTGCCGCCGTCGTTGTAGCACATGAGGTCCTGGTCGTCCCAGCAGTGCCAGCGGCCGGTCGCGTGCGGCGCCGAGAGCTGGACCGCGCCGAGGTTGTGGCCGATCTCGTGCAGGAACGTGCCGGCGTTCAGGTAGGCGACGAGCGAGTACGCGGGGCCGGTGTTGTTGAGGTTCGTCGATGCCGCCGAGGGGTCGTTGTCGACCGTTCCCTGGCCCCCGAACTCGTAGGCGTCGGTGACCTGGTCGACGTACGTGACGTAGATGCGGTCGGTCCGCGTGTACCCCTGGTTCACGAGGCTGTTGTACATGTCGTCGAACGTGAACGTGGCGTCCGACCCCACCGCCTTCAGCGTCACGTTGAGGACGGTGACCTTCCCGTCGCTGCCGCAGTGCCACCGGATGTGCTGATCGGCGGTCTGGCTGGAGTCGTCGAGCAGCATGTCGGCCTGCGCCGCGATCTCACGCAGTGACCCCCTCGTCGCGGTGAACTTGTCCGCTCGGTCGGACGGGCGTCCGTAGATCATGACGACGCGCTTCCCGGAGTTGGTGCCGAAGCACGGCGCCCGGGAGGGCTCGGCCGCGTCCACGGTCGTGTCGACGGTCGACAGCGTGTCGCCGCCGTGGCTGCACACGCCCTGCCCGTCGACGACGAACGTCTCGAGACCGGCGGACTGGCAGCTTTCGAGGATGTCGAGCGAGATCTGCGCGGAGGACGATCCCGTGGCGACACCGATAGACGCCATGCAAAAGAGCGCGGCGAACAACAGACTCAATTTCCGTCTCATCCCATTTCCTTCCCAGCGTGACGGATGTGCGCGGCGTCCGGACCCCGAGGAGCGACGGTAGCAACGCGCGGAAGGTGAACCCATAGCGCGAACGGGTGATTCGACGACGCGTCCGCGGGGAGACGTCGCGGGCCCGAGCGCGTCGCGCTCGATCGTCCAGGCGCACGCGGTCTTACGGGAACGGCCTCTTGTGGCTAGCTTCCTGACACCTGTGGGCTATCCGCGGGCCCCCTCTCCGCCCCCGTGGCGGGTTAGGCCGTTTGCGGCCAGCCGGCTAGTGCCGGTCGCCTCCGACACCGTTGAGGAACCACTCCACGGCCTCCGTCGCCACGTACTGCGGCGTGCGATGGCCGCCTTCGAACTCGGTGTACGTGACGTCGTACCCGGCGCGCCGTAGCTGCGGCACGTACCTCCGGCTCGTCGAGCCGATCGGCAAGATGGGGTCGGTCGTCCCGTGCGACGCGTAGACCAGCGGCGAGCCGCGGGCTTCGTCGGGGGCCATGAAGCCGGCCGAGAACGCGATCACGTGGCTGAAGAGGTCGCCGTTCGTGATCCCGAGCGACAGCGCGTACGACGCGCCGTCGGAGAACCCCTGGACCGCGAGGCGGCGGCGGTCGATCGCGTAGCGCGAGAAGACCTCGTCCAGCGCGGCGTCGACGTGCTCGACGTCCGCGCCGAAGCCGCCGAGGACGACGTCCCAGGTGCGGTCTCGCGACGCCACCGCGAGCAGGATCAGCCCGCGCTCCTCGGCGTACGGCAGCAACCGCTTCATGCCGTTCGGCGCACCTGCGTTCGCCCCGTGCAGCGTGAGCGCGAACGGCGCGGGCTTGCGGGCGTCGTAGCCGTCGGGGACGAACAGCAACGGCTTGCGTCCGTCACCGACCTCGAGCTCGAACAAGCCCGTCCTCGCGTTGCCGGTGACGTCCCGGCGCGGCCGCGCCGTCAGCCTGCCCGGCCCCTCCTCGGGCTCGTCCGTGGCGACCGTTTCCTCACCACCGGTCGCACCGCGTTCGGCGGCCGTCCCGAGGTCCGGCGCCGAGCGCTGCGCGCACGCGGGAGCGATCAACAGCAGACAGATCAGTACGGCCTGGAGCGATCGGTCGATCAGACACCTACGTGATAGATGTGGCCGGGGTCGAGGTCGAGCCCGTTGACGACCTGCCACAGCGCCGCGGTCGCCTTCGCCGCGTTGCGCTCCTCGAACGGAGCGAGCTCGTCGCGGTGCTCCGCGAGGACCTTCACCAGACGCTCGTAGCAATCGACCAGCTCGCGCTGCGCGGGCGAGAGAGATGCAGTCGTCACATCCGCTTCCTTTCCCCTTCGCTTCCGGCCAGAACCCTCTCGTCCACCAACCTCTTCGCCTTCAGCTCGAAGCGCGGCAGGGAGCCGAGCTCGACGCTGCGGACGCCGAACCGCAAGCCCTCGTGCGCCTCCGACAGCGCGGTGCCGAGCGTCCGCAACAGCGCATCGACGTCGACGCTTTCGTCCGGCACCTCGACCAGCACCTCGATCTCGTCGCGGATCCCCTCCGCGGTGTAGAGGTGGATCTGGAACTCGTCCACCTCCTCGTGCTCGCGCACGATCGACTCGATCGCCCGCGGGTAGATGTTGGTCCCGCGCACGAGCTTCATGTCGTCGACGCGGCCCACGATGCCGCCCTCGTACAGGTCGAGCGTCCGCCCGCACGAGCACCGGTCCGCCGGCACCTTCACGACGAGGTCGCGCGTGCGGTACCGGATGACCGGGATGAACCCGCGCCCGAACGAGGTGACGACACGCTCACCCTGCTCGCCGTAGGGGACCGGCTCGCCGCTCTCGGGGTCGATGACCTCTTCGATGTAGTGGGGCTCGATGATGTGCGTGCCGCCGGGCTGGTGGTCGCACTCGAACATCATGATCGTGCCGAGCTCGGTCATCCCCGCCGTGTCCGCGGCCTTCGCGCCCCACTGCTGCTCGATCAACCTCTTCGTCGCGGGGATGGAGCCGGCGGGCTCACCCGACAAGATCAGCCTCTCGACGGGCCCGTTCGCGAGGTCGACGCCCATCGACGCGGCCTCCTGCGCCATCCGCAGCGCGTACGTCGGGGTCGAGCAGACGACGGTCGCCTCCATGTCGACGATCTGGCGGACGCGGGCCTCGGTCGTCATGTTGCCGCCCGGGAGCACGAGGCAGCCGATCTTCTCGCACGCGTAGTGGGCCCCCCAGAACCCGACGAACGTCCCGTAGGAGAAGGCGAAGAAGACGGTGTCGGCCGGGCGGACCCCGAAGCCCCAGAAGCCGTAGCACCACATCTCGGCGATCCACTCCCAGTCCTTCATGCCGTCGAGCACGCGGATCGGGGTGCGCCCGGTCGTGCCGGAGGTCATGTGGTAGCGGATCGCAGTCTCCTTCGGCGCCGCGAGGATCGGGCCGTACGGCGGCTGCTGCAGCTGCGCGTCCATCCACTCGTCGCGCGTCATGAACGGGAGCCGGCGGAGGTCGTCGAAGCTCTGGAGGTCCTGCGCCGTCACGCCCGCGTCGCGGAGACGCTCGGCGTGGAACGGGACCTGTTTCTCCGCCCACTCGACGGTGCGGCGCAGCTTGTGGAGCTGCAAGGCGTCCAGCTCGTCGCGCGGCATCGTCTCGTGCCGGGGGTTCCAGTAAGGAGAATCAGCCATCCGTCCTCCCGTTGGGTCGAGGCAGGTCACAAGGGGGCCGAGCCTACGCCCGGCCCCCTTGTCCCTCACCCTCTAGAGGACCGCGCTGACGTTCCCGGTGACGTGCGCCTGCATGACGCCGCCGGGGGCCGGGCACGTGTTGGCCGCCCCCGCCAGCGGCACGAACGTCGCGGCTCCCGCGCCGGTGGTCCCGGTGGCGACCGCGCCGTTCCTGAACGTCACCGTCCATCCGGTCACGACGACGGGGCCGGCGACGGCGCCCACCACCCACTGATAGTCGAAGGAGACGTCGGCGGTGGTGACCACGCCGTCGTGCGTCGCGGCGACGTTGTGGACCGTGCCCCTGCCCTGGAAGATCGCGGCGAGCCCCGGTTCGGTCGCGAGGCACACCACGGTGTAGTCGAACGTGGTCGAGAACCCTCCGACGCCGTGGACGGAGTAGGGACGGTCGTCGGTGTCGGTGCCCGCGACGGAGACGACCCCACCGGCCAGCGAGTCTTGGCACGCCCCGTGGCCGAACGTCATCGGCCACTGGATGACCATGCTGCAGCGGAACGTCACGTTGCCGGTGACCGTCGCGCTCGCCGGCGGCGCGGCCACGAGCGGCAGCGCTACCGCAACGGCGAGCGCCAGGGCGCAAGTCGTCCTCTTCAGATGCACGAGGTCTTCTCCTCTCGTCCACGGACCGTCGCCCCTAGGTACGTCCGCACGGACCCAACCGTTACGCTCGCCGCCGTGGCAGACGCGACCGGCACACTCGAGACCGCGCGGACCGTCGCGCGAGATCACCTGAAGGGGATCGCCGAGACCGGGATGCCGGGGCGGGTCAACCGCCCGTTGGTCGCGGCCCTCGCGGAGCACGGCCTGTTGCAGCGGCTCTTCCCGGAGGACGGCTCGGTGCCGGCGCGGCAGCTCTGCCTTCTGCGGGAGGGCATCGCCTACGTCTCTCCGGAGGCCGAGACGGCGCTGGCGCTGCAGGGTCTCGGCTCGTACCCGATCCTGCAGTCCGGCTCCGGCCATCTCTCGGGGAGGTGGATACCTGAGGTCGCCGCCGGCCGGGCGATCGCCGCGTTCGCGCTGACCGAGCCGGACGCGGGGTCCGACGCAGCAGCGCTGTCGCTGCGGGCCGAGCCGGACGCAGACGGTTTCCGGCTGACCGGCGAGAAGAGGTGGATCTCGAACGCGCCCGACGCCGACGTCTACACGGTGTTCGCGCGCACGGGCGAGGGCGACGGCTCGCGCGGCGTCAGCGCGTTCGCAGTCGAGGGCGGGAGCACCGGGTTGACGGGGGAGTCCCTCGACCTCGTCGCGCCTCACCCGATCGGCTCGCTCGTGTTCGACGGGGTCCTCGTCCCACGGACGCACATCCTCGGCCAGCCGGGCCGCGGGTTCGAGGTCGCGATGCGCACGCTCGACCTCTTCCGGCCGAGCGTCGGCGCGTTCGCCGTCGGGATGGCGCAGGCCGCGCTCGACGCGTCGGTGGCGCACGCGGCCGAGCGGCGGGCGTTCGACCGTCCGCTGAAGGAGTTCCAGGCGATCTCGCACCGCCTCGCGGACATGGCGACCAAGCTGGAAGCCGCGCGTCTCCTCGTCTACCGGGCGGCCGGCAAGTACGCCGCGGGCGAGCCCGTCACGCAGGCGTCGGCCATGGCGAAGCTCTACGCGACCGAGGCTGCGCAGGAGATCGTCGACGCGGCGATCCAGATCCACGGGGCGCGGGCATTGGAGAAGGGCCACATGCTCGAGCACCTCTACCGGGAGGTGCGGGCGACGCGGATCTACGAGGGGACTTCGGAGATCCAGCGCAACATCGTCGCGCGCTCGCTGTTCGCCTAGTCGGGGACGACCGCCACGCCGACGAGCTCGACGAGCGCGTCCGGCTCGAACAGCCCGGACACCTCGAACAGCGCCATCGCGGGGTAGTGCCTGCCGAAGTGCTCGCGGTAGGCGGCGCCGATCTCGGCGAGCGAGCC
>DASQEJ010000170.1:0-11424 GCA_035633715.1 Actinomycetota bacterium
ACGGGAGCGCGCTCCTCGGAATCGAAGAGGC
This sequence comes from Actinomycetota bacterium, assembly GCA_035633715.1. Classification (GTDB taxonomy): domain Bacteria; phylum Actinomycetota; class CADDZG01; order CADDZG01; family WHSQ01; genus JALZEG01. Next base: position 32 of record DASQEJ010000170.1, read on the forward strand.
GGTTCGAGAGGTTCGCCACCAACGCCAAGATCGCCAACGGCAGGAGGACTCTCACCAACCACCCGAACGGCGAGATCGACGAGCGCGACGCCAGCGGGGGGCCTGCCACCCTGACGGCCGCCGGGCCCTCGACGTCACCGGTCCAATCGGGGGTCACCTTCCTCGACAGGCTGTCTTCGACGAGCACCGCGACCTGGGCCCCCTCCTCCAGCGTCTCGGCGACCCGATGCGGGACCTCCGCGAAAACGTCGGTGCGGAAGGGGGCGATCCCTGGAGCGGTCACCTCGAGGCCGAGCTCCCACACCGGGACGCCGTGCACCCCCGGCGCTCCCTCGCGCAGCGAATAGATCCGGGCGCGTCCACGGACGGCGGACGGCTCCACCGCTCGCGGCCCCCGGGCACCGAGGCGCAACGCCGCGCCGGAGGTGAGGGCGAGGCCCGCGGCAGCGAGCGCGAGCCACGCGACCGCGGGGGCCGGGTCGTCGGCGGAGCGTTCCGCGAAGATCGTCCCGCCCGCGGTCGACCCAATCGCGATCCCGCCGAGCATCAGCATCCCGCCGAGACGCCGCGCTCGCTCCTGATCCTCGGGCGTGGGGCGCGCGGCGCCGCTCAGGTACGCGCGCACGATCGCGAGCCCCGCCACGATCGCGAATGCCTCACCCGCCCAGTCCGATACCACCGCCGCCTCCCTGCCCAGGATGGCGCTAAGCCGAGGTGGTCCCCCAGTTCCACGAGCCGAGGACCTGGTCGAAGACCTTCAGCGTCGCGGCCCACTCGGCCTTCGGCGCCGTCAGGTTCACGAAGAGGAGCTGGCCCCCGCGCATCACCGCGATCTGCCGGGATCGCAATCCGTCGGCGCCCGGTGCGATCTCGAGCGCGATCGCAGCCTCGCCTCCAAGGCGTACAGACCGGCTCCGCACGAGGCTCTCTCCGAACTCGGCTTCGATCCCCTTGCGAACGCTCGCGATGCCGGCGCCCGGTGGCGCGGGGTCCTCCATGTAGCGGACCGATCGCGCGACGACGATGCGCGCCTCCGAGGGAGTCTGCGGCTTCATCACGACGTCGACCAGGACGGCGCCCTGGCGCTCCGGCACGGCCGCGGTCACGTCGTTCCACGCGGCCGGGAGCGCGAGCGAGAACGACACCGGGTCCCCGCCATGAGCCTTTCGCGACACCTCGATCGTCGTGCCCCCGGTGGTCCCCCCGGCGCCGCCTCCCTTGCCGCCTCCGTAGCCGCCTCCGGCCCCCTCGAGCGAGCGCTCCGCGTCCTCGACCGCGTCGTTGATCTGGTCCGAGAACTCGCTGGTGACGGCGCTGACCTCACCGAACACCTGGGAGAAGAAGTAGAGGCCTCCGCCGACGATGAGGAGCACGAAGAGCGCTATGCCCAACCCGATCGCCTTCCCGGCGTGCCAGCCGGACCCGCGGCGGTCGGCGAGGTCCTGCGCCGCCTGCATCGCTTCGGCGAGCGATCCCGAGCTCATGATCGAGCCGGCGACGGCCTCGCCCGCGGCGTTCGCCGGCGTGACGCCGGGGGCCGCGCCGGCCGCGGCCGCGGCTCCTCCGAGCGAGGACGCGATCGCCGACGCGGACTGGACGGGCGTCGACGCCGCGAGGGCCTCCCAGTCGAAGATCAGCCGCGTCGGTCTCGAGGGGTCGACCTTCACCGGCACGCGCGACTGCGGGCCGACGCGGGTCAAGAACCAGAAGGGCACGACCTCGCGATGCGTCGTCGTGAAGGGCGCGAAGCCCTGCCCGCTCACGTCGAGGTCGAACGCGTACATGGGCTGGTTGTTGACCATCGTCCCCGTCTCGTGGACCGCGCGGATCACGGCCTCGCCGGACACGCCCGAGTGGTAGATGCGCGCTCGCCGGCGACCCCGGATCTTCAGGTAGACGCCGATGACGAACAGGAGGACGCCTACGCCCGTGAGGACGGTCCCGGCAATCGAGAAGCCGCCCCCGACCCCCGGCGCCTTGCGCTCCGCGACGAACGACCCGATGCCGATCGCGAGCTCGACGAACGAGACGAAGATCAGCCACGAGCCCGCGGTGCCGGCCGCTCCGTGGGCCTTCGCCTTGGCGCGCCCGGCGGACGAGTACTGGCGCGCGAAGCCGATCATCATCCCGATGACCATCACCCCGAGCGGGACGACGACGATCCACGGCATCAAGCCACCGCCGGTAGCCTGATCCTGAACGCACTCGGTCCATCGCCGAGTGCCCACCTCGAACTGCCCGCAACCTTCCGTCTGAGCCACCGCGCCTCCTGCCGCCAACCAGCACCGCCGAACGCCGATTATGGAAGTCGCTTCCATAGCAGGTCAAGCAAGAGGAAGGCTTTCGAGATGTCGGATGCACGACACCCGACCGCGTCCGCAGACGCGGTCGCGCGTTCCTCCGTGGAGATATGGCGACTGACGACGGGAGCGATCCCGGGCGCGTGGGTGGACGAGCGCGACGGAGCCGCTGCGGTGGTCACCGGGATCCCCGGCTGGGGCCGCAACGGCGTGTGGACGACACGTCGCGACGTCGCGCCGGAGATCCTCGACGAGCTCCTCGGCCGCGTCGCCGAGGCGGACGTGCCGCACAGCCTCCAGCTGCGCGAGGGCGCGCCCGCGGAGCTGATCGGCATCGCGCGCCGGCACGGGCTGGTCTTCGACGCGGACGAACCTGTGATGGTCCTCGACGACCCCGCGCCGCTCGCCTCGTTCGCCGGCGTGGACGGATTCGCCGTCCGGCGGCTCGGCCCCCACGAAGGCGCGCTCCACGCACGCGTCGCCGCGCCCTCTTTCGACGAGCGCGTCGAGGTCTTCGAGGCCGCGGCCAGCCCCGAGATCCTCTCGGTCCCCGGCATCCGTTGCTTCGCAGGAGAAGCCGGCGGGGAGGTCGTCTCCACCGCTATGGCCGTCACGCACCTCGGCGTCACCGCGGTGTTCGGAGTCGCGACGAGTCCACCACACCGCGGCCGCGGCTACGGCGCGGCCGTCACCGCGCACGCGTTGCTCGACGGGTTCGGCGCGGGGGCCGGATGGGCGTGGCTGCAGGCGGATCCGGACGCGACGTCCCTCTACGAGCGGCTCGGCTTCCGCGCGGTCGAGACGTGCGCCATCTGGGTCCACGAGTAGCGGACGCGAAGCAGCCCGCCAAAGAAAACTTGCGTGAACTACGTAGTCATTTCGGGTGAGGTACGCGCACGCCTGGGCGACAATCGCACGTCCATGCCAGTTGTGATCACAGCACGCCGCCTCCCGCTCGTCGCCCTGCTCGTCCTGACCCTCGCAGTCGCTGCGCTGCCCGTCCTCGACGCGCGCGCTCAGACCGTGCACGAGGTCGAGGTCGGCCGGCTCATCCAGGACAACGACCTCTCCAAGGAGTCGATGCGCTTCTATCCGGGCGAGCTGAAGGTGCACCAGGGCGACGTCGTCCACTTCACCAGCGTCGGGTTCCACGGCGTCGCGCTGCTGCCGCTCGGCGAGTCCGCGACCGAGTGGGCCGCCGAGCAGGCCGGCGGCATCGGACGGCCGTGGTCGATGTTCGAGACCGACGCCGACGAAGCCCCCGGCCAACTGAAGGCGAACCTCTCCACGGTCTTTCCGACCCGCGACTGCGGCTGGCCGACCGAAGCGCCGTGCGACTTCGACGGACGTCCCACCGAGACCGGCGACGTCCTCGGCTCCGGCCTCGCGCTCGTCCCCGAAGGCGACTCGGCCGAGGCCCGGCAGCTCGACTTCTCCGTGGCGATCAACGCCGACCCGGGTGAGGTCGTCGAGGTCGTCGACCTCGTCAACCCGAAGATGACGATGCGGATCGAGGTCGTGGGCGAGGACGAGGCCGCGTCGGACCCGGCGCTCCTCGCGGAGCAGGCGGACGACGTGTTCCGGCAGGACGTAGCGACCGCCAACCGTCTGCACCGGTCCTACTCACGCAAGACCACGACGAAGAAGATCAAGGGCAAGACGTACCGGATGGCGTGGGCGGGGGTCGAGACCGCGACGGTGTCGCTCCGGGGCATGTACCCGCGGACGATCACGATCAAGAAGGGCCAGGGCGTTCGCTGGAACTTCAACAAAGACGTCTTCAGCGCCTACACCGTGACGTTCCCGGCCGGCCGCGCGATCGCGCAGGCGAACGCGTTCCCGGTCGTCGCGTGCGACCCGGACGGAGACGTCCCGGAGGGCGCAGCCGACACGGGGCCCGTCTCCGCGCAGGCGCCGTACTGCTCGAGCTACGCGGAGCTCGAGCTCGAGGTGCCGGAGTCCCTCGCGGCCGCCGCAGGCGACGCGCGCCTCACGAGCGCGAAGGACGTCGCCAGCTCCGGCCTCCGCGGCGCAGGCCTGGTGTCGGACAAGCGCCCGTACGACCTCTTGTTCCCCAAGCCGTCACCGAAGAAGGGCTTCGCCTACGCGTCGATGCTGCACGAGATCTCCGGCGTCCGCGCTACCGGCAAGGTCGTCGTGAGGAGGAAGTAGAGATGAAGGGCACAGCGAGACTCCTCGCCTTCGCGGCCGCAGGTTTGCTCCTCACGACCGCGTGCGAGGTGTTCCCGACGACGATGCAGGACGACCCCGAGGCGATCGAGCCGATCGCCGACATGCAGCAGTCGATCACGGTCGACGAGCCGCCGGCGTCCGAGCTGCAGCAGAGGATCGTCTTCCAGCAGGGGCCCATCCGGCCCGAGATCTACACGATGGGCACGACCGGGAACGCCCCGCGGAGGCTCACGAAGAACGTGCAGGCCGACCGCGAGCCGAGCTGGTCGTTCGACGCGAAGAAGATCGTCTACCGCTGCCACGTCCTCACGTTCTGCATGTCGAACCCTGACGGCACGGGGGCCGAGCAGGTGTACACGCACACGCAGCCGTCGGCGACCGACGTCGGCGACCCGAAGCTCTCGCCGGACGGCCGCTCGATCGCGTTCGACGCGGAGATCTTCATGGGGGGCAAGGAGTCGACGCGCGGCGACATCCTCGTCGTCAACCTGGACACGAAGCGCGTGACGAACGTCAGCAACACGCCGGCCCAGGAAGACGACGATCCCGAGTGGCACCCGACGGGCGGCCTGCTGTGGTCGCGCGCCGGGCAGATCGTGTTCGACGACGACGCGGCCCCCGGCGGCGAGGTCCTCGGGCTCACCTCGACCGGTGTCCGCGCGTCGCAGCCGGACGTCTCTCCGAGCGGCAATCGCATCGCGTACGTAGCGCGTCTCGCAGGCGAGAACCAGAGTGACGTCTACTACTTCGACCTGAGCGCGCCGGCGACCGCCGAGGACGTCAAGGTGACGTTCACGCCGTTCGACGACGTCGCGCCCTCGTGGTCGCCGAGCGGGACGAAGCTTGCCGTCGCCAGCAAGGACCAGCCGACGGACCAGGACCTCGAGATCTTCGTCGTGAACCTCGAGCCCGAGGGCGGCGGCACCGCGACGCGCCGGCGACTGACGTTCAACGACACGAACGAGACCGAGCCGGACTGGGCGACCCCGCAGGTGACGGCGTCGATCCAGCAGCGCCTCACTCAGCCGGAGGGCAACCCGCCCGCGGGTCAGACGACGGCGCCGACGCCGTTCACGTTCGCGGTCCACCTGTCGGCGCCGGTGCCGCAGGGCCAACAGGTCACGGTGCGCGTCGCCACGATCTTCGGGTCCGCGACGACCGGCAACGACTACACGGCGGTCGACGAGACCATCACGTTCAACGCGGGCGAGATGACGAAGTCCGTGACGGTCTCTGTCGTCGCCGACACGGTCGCTGAGCCGACCGAGTCGTTCACCGTCAAGATCATGGAGGCGACGAACGCGACCCTCGGCAACGTCGAGGGCCGAGGCCTCATCACGAACGACGACACGCCTCCGGCGACCCCGTCCCCTACCCCGCCCCCGACCGCGACGCCGACGCCTCCGCCCGGCCAGGCAGGGGGACAGATCGCGTACACGTCGGGGGTCGACGGTGACTACGACGTCTGGATCATGGACGGCGACGGCACCGACAAGGCCAACCTGACGTCGGACCCCTCATCGGAGGGCTCGCCCGACCTCAGCCCCGACGGCCGTAACGTCGCGTTCCAGCGCATGATCGGCTCGCCGTCGGGCGGGAGCCCGCCCGACTTCCAGATCTACCAGGTGCCCAGCACGGGCGGCTCGGCGACGTTCCTGAACGGCATCACCGACGCCTTCGACGTGACGCCGGCGTGGTCGCCCGACGGCTCGGCCCTCGCGTGGGCGTCGTCCACGAGCGGCGGCAACCCGGACATCTACACGGCGTCTCCGCCGAACGGAACGCCCGCGAAGGTGCTCGACAACGCGGAGATGGAAGGCTACGCGGAGTGGGGCCGGCTCGCGAACGGCACGGAGGCGATCGCGTACCACGTGCAGCCCGACGACCCGGCGGGACAGTGGCAGGTGCGGCTCGTCGAGCTCCCGTCGAAGACCGTGCGCTCGTTCGGCGAGGGACGTCATCCCGAGATCTCGCCCGATGGACGCAAGCTCGTGTTCGCGAGCAACCGCACGGGCGGCGACTACGAGATCTACGTCTTGGACCTGACCGTCGCGGGAGCGACGCCGACCGCGCTGACGGCGAACACCGTCGACGACTTCACGCCGTCGTGGTCGCCGGACGGGACGAAGATCGCGTGGACGAGCCATCCGGGCGCGGGCCGCGCCGACGTGTTCTCGATGAACGCGAACGGTTCGGGCCAGCAGAACCTCACGAACAGCCCGACCGTCGACGACTTCGAGCCCTCGTGGGGCGTGAAGCCCGCTGCGACGACGCCGAAGGAGGCCGCGCCCACCGCGATCCTCGTGATGGTCCCGCTGATGGGGGCCGCGTCGGCGCTGGCCGCGCGGAGGCGGAAGGCCTAAGCGCCGCGCGCGGCTATCGCACGCTGCGCGTACTCCATCAGCTCGGGGTCGACCATCCCGCGCGACGCCTTGGCCGGGCTCTCCTGCTCGTACATCGTCTTCAGCGACTTCGTGATCTCGGGGTCGCCGCCGGTGAACTGCTCGATCAGGCCGGTCCAGCGCGCCGCTAGCTCCTGCATACGCGGGTCGGCCGGGTCGGTGCCCCGCTCCTTCTCCGCGCGGACCGCAGCGATGAGGTCTGCCCAGTCCTGCTCCGCCTTCTTCATCGCGGCGTCGCCGCCGAGCTCCTCGCGCCGTCGCTCGAGCTCCGCCAGCTGCTCCGGCGTGTAGTACCTCTCGTGCATCGTCATCTCCTCTACGATCTCGACCAGCTCTTTCGTCGTCACGTCACCGTCTCGTTCCAGTGCTTCCAGCAAGCCCGCGAGGCGCCGACGTAGCCGCTGCTGCGCGCCGATCTGGCGGTCGAGCTCGGTCAACCGCCGTCTCGTCGCGCCTCTCGGGTCGGCGCCTTCCCTCTCGATCAGGTCCCCGACGTCGCCGAGCGAGAAGCCAAGCTGACGCAACGCCACGATCGAGTACAGCCGCCGCACGTCACCGGCCGAGTAGAGGCGGTGGCCGGCGGCCGTCCGCGCCGACGGCTTCAGGAGCCCGATCTCGTCGTAGTGGTGCAGCGTTCTGACGGTCAACCCCGTCGCCGCCGCGAGCTCGCCGACCCGCCACTCCTCAGGCTCCATGCAGCGACGCTAGACCCTCACGCAACGTGAGGTGCAAGCGCGGGAGCAGGGGACGATCCCGGCAGCGTCGAAACCTCCCCCAATCGGGCGATTCGGCGCGGCAGGAACACAGGAGGCGGGAGTTGAGGGCGATGACGCGGGTACGCGGAACCAGGCCGGCGCTGGTAGCGCTTACGGCGCTGTTGCTGGCGACTGCCGTACGTGGAGGCGCGCCCGCGACGGCCACCTCGATCAGCGCCGAGGTCGGATCGAGCGGCCGTACCGTCGCCCATTCGAACGGCAAGCGCGTCCCGTACAAGGGCGGCCAAGAAGCCCGCTTCTACCGGATCGGCCTCCCGGCGGGCGAGCCGACGATCGCGATCGCCAAGAACGGCGACATGTTCTTCCCGTCGATCGACGTCTACTCGACACCGCCGAACCACGTCGAGGTCGCCAAGTCGAGCGACCAGGGCAGGACGTGGGAGATCGTCTCTCCGAAGCTGGCCGGCGCCGCGAACACGCATCCGATCTCGCTCGACCCCTACGTCTGGGCGGACCGCGACACGAACAGGATCTACAACATCGACCTGACGGTCGCCTGCTCGCTGTTGTCGTTCACCGACGACCTCGGCGAGACGTGGACGACGAACCCGCTCGCGTGCGGACGCCCGGTCAACGACCACCACACGCTGTTCGGGGGCCCGCCCGCGACGAGCACGACCGTCGGCTACCCGAACGTCCTCTACTACTGCTGGAACGACGTCGCATCCGCGTCGTGCTCGAAGTCGATCGACGGTGGCCTCACGTGGGCCTCCACGGGCTCGCCTGCGTTCACCGGCGTGCAGCCCAGCGCGGGCGACGACGGCGGGGCGCCACCGTTCTGCGGAGGGCTCCACGGTCACGGCGTCGTCGGGCGCGACGGGACGGTCTTCCTCCCGAAGGAGAGCTGCGGCCAGCCGTGGATCGGGATCAGCCGGGACGAGGGCCTCACGTGGGAGAACCTCAGGGTCTCCAACCTCGACGCGGGCGAAGGCCTCCTCGACCCCAGCGTCGACGTCGACGACAGGGGCAACGTCTACTACGCGTGGACGGGCGGTGACCGCCGCGTGTACCTGACGACTTCGAAGGACGGCGGCAAGACGTGGCGCGACCCCGTCGTGGTGAGCCCGCCCGGAGTTCGTGAGGTCAACCTCGCGACCCTGGACGCGGGTGGCGTCGGGAAGGTCGCGATCTCCTACATGGGAAGCGAGAACTCCCCGTGGCGCCACGACTGCCGCGAGAAGGACAGCTGCCCCGAGAACGCCGAGTACGCGAAGACGACGTGGAACGGCTACGTCACGACCACCACGAACGCGCTCGACGACGAGCCGGTCTTCGTGTCGACGGGAGTCAATCCCTCCAAGGACCCGATCTTCCGCGGCCGCTGCGGCCCCGGCCGCTGCGGTCTCGTGTTCGACTTCCTCGACGTCGTCATCGGTCCCGACGGAGCGCCCTACGCGACGTTCGTCGACGCGTGCGTCGCGGTGTGCGCAACCAAGACCGCGACCTCGAACTACGGCGCCGAGGGTGCGGTGGCGCGGATCCTCGGAGGAGCGTCGCTGAGGTAGCGGCTACAGCCGTTCCACGTAGCGCCCGAGGACGTAGTCCCACCCGCCGTCGTAGTCGTCGCGCGACGTCGCGGCCCCGTCGCCGAGCCGTTCCCAGCCGCGGTGCTCGAGGCGCACGAGCGTGCCCCTGTCGACGGACGTGAACGTGACCTCGACCTCGGTTGCGGCCGGAGGGTTCCGGCTCGGATGCCACGAGAAGCGCAGGCGGTGCGGGGGCTCGCACACGTCGACCTCGCCCCACGACCACTCGGTCCCGTCGTGCCAGCGCTCGACGATCCGGCCCCCGGTCCGCGCCTCGAAGACGATCTCGCGCACCTGGTCGGGCTCGATCGAGTGCGTCGCCGCCGGCCACCACGTGTCGATCCCGGCGGTGAAGACCTCCCATGCGCGCTCGACGGGGGCCGCGACCGTGACCTCCTTGACGAGGGGGGCCGGTGCGGTCACTCGGCTGCCCTCTTGAAGCTCTCGAGCGCGTCGGTCCACATGCCGTCGAGGTACGCGCGCAGCGCCTCGAGCGAGTCCGGGTTGACGCTGTAGAGGCGCCTCGTCCCGGCCTGCTCGTCGCGGACGAGCCCCGCGTCCTTCAGCACGCGCAGGTGCTGCGAGACCGCCGGACGGCTGACGGGGAGCTGCTCGGCGAGGGCGCCGACGGACTGCGGCCCGCCCCTCAGGAGCTCGAACGTCTGACGCCGGGTGCGGTCCCCGAGGGCGTCGAAGGCTAGGTCGTAAGCTTCCACTTACGGTAAGCTACTGCTTACCGTAAGTCCCCGTCAAGAGCCGGCGCGGGCTCGCTGAGAGAAGACCCGGGGGTGCTCGATCTTCGGGCACCGGTCCATCACGACGTCGAGCCCGGCGGTCCGCGCCCGTTCCGCGGCCGCCTCGTCGATCACGCCGATCTGCAGCCACACGGCCTTCAGCCCGAGCTCGATCGCCTCGTCGACGTGTGCGCCGGCGGCGTCGGCGCGCCGGAAGACGTCCGCGACCTCGACTCCCTCCTCGGCGGGGATCGACGCGAGGTCCGGGTAGCAGCGTTCGCCGAGGATCTCCTTCTCGAACGGAGTCACGGGGATCACGCGGTAGCCGCTGCTCTGCAGGAACGCGGCGACGCCGTGGCTGGCGCGCCACGGGTCGGACGAGCACCCGACGACGGCCCACGTCTTGTAGGACTCGAGGATCTTGCGGGCCGGGTCGGGATGCGTCATCGCGCCGGCTCCTCCTCGGCCTCGTCGCTCTCGGAGTCGTCGCCGTCGGTCGCCTCTTCGTCGAGGATCTCGTTGCCCTCGTCGTCGAGGGCCGCGCCCGCCCGGAGCTCGTTGCCGGCCTCGGTGTCGTCGTAGTCGTCCTTGCCGTACTCGTAGCCGCACTCGATGCAGGTCTTGCGGATGTTGTCGACGGGCTCGCCGCACTCGGGGCACTTCTTCGAGTCGGACGTGAACTCGGAGTGGTCGACGGAGTCCCGCTCCTCGACCGGTGTCGTCACCTGCTCTTCGTCGGCCACGTCTCGACCTCCTAGGCTTCCTTGCGCAACTTCCAGATGTTCTCCGCCGGCCAGCGGCGGGTCCACTCCGGGGGCCTACCCTCGTACGTCGTCGTTACTCCCTCGTCCGGCTGCGTCTCGACGAGCTGCTCGACGACCAAGCGGTTCTTGCGGAACAACGTGATCCATTCGCCGTGCGGGATCTGATAGTCGGTGAACTCGGAGTCGTCCTGGATCGCGCGCAGCCCGAAGTAGGGGCGCTGCAACGTCGTCGTGACCTCTTCCTTCACGAGGTCGAGACAGATCATGTACAGCGGGCTCGTCGCGGAGAACACGAAGATGCCGCCGGGCTTGAGGATCCGCGCGGCCTCCGGGACGGTGAGGTACGGGTCGGTGAACGTCGTCGCGCCGTAGTCGCAGAACACGACGTCGAAGCTCTCGTCTCGAAACGGCGTCATGTGCGCGGAGGCCTGGACGAGCGGCACGTTCTGTCCGCGCTCGGCGGTGTGTCGTCGAGCGTGCCGAAGCTGTTGCTCGGAGAGGTCGAGGCCGACCGGGCGTGCCCCCGCTTCCGCCAGTGCGGTGGAGAACTGCGCGCCCCCGCACCCGTACTCGAGGACGAGCTTGCCGGCGACGTCGCCGAGGAGCCGGAGCTGCTGCTCGGGGACCCGCCAGATGCCCCAAGCGAGGGCCTTCTCGGTGAGGAATTCGGAGTGCTGGCGCTGATACTCGGCGGACTC
>DASQEJ010000171.1:0-3708 GCA_035633715.1 Actinomycetota bacterium
GAATAGACCTCCTCGATCCGCCGGCGCACGTTGAGCCCGTCGTCGTCGCGCTTCGTCTGCTCGGGCTTGTTGAGCGGGGTCGTGTAGCCGTGGCCCCACTGACCCTCGCCCCGGGGCCGGGGCTTGGTGGCCCTTTCGTTCCGCGGCGTCCCGCCGAGCCGGTCCGTCATTGCTCGGCCTCACTCTGGCGCGGGCTGTTCGGCTTCCCGAACAGGTGGATCCCGCACTCGGTCTTCGACAGGTCCGACCACCGGCCGGCGCGCTCGTCCTCGTCCGGCCTCACCGCACGCGTGCACGGCGAGCAACCGATCGAGCGGTAGCCCTGCTCCAGCAACGGATGCGTCGGGATCGAATGCTCGGCGACGTACGCGGCGACCTCGTCGCGGCTCCAGTGCGCGAGCGGGTGGATCTTCAGGACCTCCTTGCCGCTCTGGAGCATCTGCGCCTCCATCGTGGGCGTCTCCGCCCGCAGGGGCGACTGGTCGCGCCGAATTCCGGAGATCCAGCCGTCGTAGCCCTCGAGCGCGGCCTGGAGCGGCTCGACCTTGTTGATGAAGCAGCACTTCTCGGGGTCGCGCCGGTAGAGCTCGGGCCCGTAGAGCGCGGCCTGGCCCTCGGCGGACCGGTGCTCGCCGCGCACGTCGACGACGTCGAGGTCCCACTCGTCGGCGATGCGGCGCCGGAAGTCGATGGTCTCGCCGAAGTGGAAGCCGGTGTCGATGAACAACACGGGGGCCCGCAGCCCGAGCCCCCGGGTCATGTGGAGGATGACGAGCCCGGAGGACTGGAACGAGGTAGCGACGGCGACGTTGCCGATGGTCGAGAAGGCCCACGAGAGGACGTCCTGGGGCGGAGCAGTAGCAAGCTCGGCAAAGTGGACGTCGGGAGAAGCGAACTCCTCGGACACCCGGGGATCGACGGAGATCGGATTCATAGCCGGAGCATAATATCGCCTATTTCCACGTGGTAAATAGACCAAACCCGCGTTTCGTTCCGTGCGGGCAAGTCGAACCTATCCCGCCCAGCGCTGCTCCCCAACGTATTATGTTGGGTGAAAGGAGGAGCTTGTGGTCAGCAGGCCGAAGGACTCCGAACGTCCCGTCCGCCTCGTCGCGGCATCCCAGCGGCTTGAGAGGTTGATCGACCAGCTCGGGAACAACCGGTTGGCGAAGCTCATGGCCGTGTCGCCGTCCCAGCCTTCCCGCTGGCGCGCCGGCAAGGAGGGGATCGGCCCCGAAAACCAGCGCAGGCTCATCGACCTCGACTACGTCTTCGGGCGACTGGAACAGCTTTTCACGCCTCGTCAGGCCGAGATCTGGCTGACGTCGTCGAACGCCCATCTCGGCGCCCGACCGATCGACGTGCTGCGAGTGCGCGGCGCGACGCCGGTGATCGCCGCTATCGACGCAGAGGCCGAAGGGGCCTTTGCCTAGGTACTCACGCCTCTACCGCGTCTTCCCCTGGATCGAAACGGCCGGCCCGGGTGAGCCCGGCCATCCCGTCTACGTTGCGAGCCCTCAGGGGCACGGTCGCGTCGACAACCCCGAGCACTACCTCACGCTCTACGCCAGCGACCACTGGGAAGGAGCCGTAGGGGAGGCGTTCGGCAACCATGCGGTGTGGACGCGTGACCTGTTGCAGGGGCCGCCGGCCCTGCCGGGGAGCCGACGTGCTCTCGCCGAGTTCGACGCCGCGGGGGTCGACATCGTCGATCTCGACGACCCTGCCGTCTTGCTGGAGTGGAGGTTGCGGCCGTCCGAGGTCGTGACCCGCGTGAGATCGGTTACGCAAGCGTGGGCGCTCCAGATCTTCGGCGAGGCGCGCTGGGCCGGGGTCCGGTGGTGGAGTTACCACGACCCGGCCTGGGGATCGTTCGGCTTGTGGGACGCGAGCGATCTGCGCGTGGCCGAGGTGAGGCCTCTGAGCGACGACGTCGATCGAGTGCGGGAGGTTGCTGCGCGGATGTCGCGGGTTTGGGAAGACTAGGCGGGCCGTGACCCACCAGCGCCTCGTCAGCTCGAGTCTCGGCAGTCAGGTCACGTAGCTCTTTTCACGAGTCAGCGGATCGACTGCAGTAGGAGCTCGGCGACCGTTCCGGCCGTTTGGGCTGCAGCACGAGCGTGGGCGTCGGAAACCGTTGGGACAAACGGCCGCCCGTGTCCACTGCCCTCCTTGTTGCGAAGACGGCTAACCTCGCAGGCAGCCTCGAACAAGCGACGCTCGAACGACCGGCTCTTGGGCTCCGCGGGGGTGGCCGGCGTTTGAGGAGTTGCCAGACCGGCCTCAGTGAAAGCTTCGCCCAGCAGGGTTGGGAAGTTGTCGCGTTCTTGATAGGCGCCGCGCCTCTTTACCAACACGTAAGCGGCAGTCGCTTCGATGAGATCCTTGCCGGTGCCTACGACCAGCACCGCGTCCGCAACTCCCCTGGCGGCCCGACGTGCATAAGACGCAAGCACGTCAGGCGTGGCGGGGTTCACGAAATCGTCCAGGAGCAACGGCTGCAGCTCGCCGTCTTGCGTGACCTCGAAACCCTCGGACGCAAACGACGCGTTCAGGTTGTCGATCGCGTCGGCGCCGATGAAGTTGGGTGACCCAACCCTGAACCCACCACAGCCCCTGATCGATGCCAGCAGGGATGTCACGAGACGACCGCCCTTCTCGAGATCGTTCTCGAGTGCCCAAGACAAGACGGCACGGACTCGCTTCGCCTTTCCTACGGGGGGAGACTTGGGAAGGTCCGCGTGCTCGAGTTGGGCCGACTGGAAGAGGAACAGAAGATCGGAGTGCGTCGGCTCGCGCTTCTCGGCCTGCGAATCATTCACCGCGTGGCTCAACGCAAAGACGATGGCATCTGTGAGGGGGGCTACGCGTCGAACTGTCGCCGTCTGCATTCGATCCTCCGTTTCCGTCACTCATTTGATAGTCAGCGGTGTCGGAACAATATCGAACGTATGTACGGCTCTGCTGGCAATCCGGATGGATCGCGCCGTCTCAGCAAATTCGCTCGCGGCCTTTGCCGGAACCGAACATGGGACTAGAGCCCTCGGGAGGCAGCCCTGCCCGGAGCGAAGACTTAAGGTTGCGTCTGAGCGGAGCGGCAGGGCTGCCGGAGAGGGCGACACGACAGAGAACATTGAACGGGTCCGCGGAGGTCGTGTACCGTAGCCCCCGCAAACCGTCCTTTAACCCGGCCCCGTGAGGCCGGAAAGGAGTGAGCCTTGCCTTGCCTGCACCTGCACGCCTCCCTGAGTGGAGGCGTTTTTTGATGCCCGAACGCGCCTCGGCGCACGAGTTCGCGGTCAAGGCCGTCGTCATGGAGCCGGACGAGGTCCGCCGCTCCGTCACCCGGATCGCCCACGAGATCGTCGAGCGCAACCGGGGCACCGACGACCTCGTGATCGTCGGGATCCGCACCCGGGGCGCCCCCCTGGCCGAGCGGATCGCCTCCGCCATCGCCTCGTTCGAGGGCGTCGACCTTCCCTCGGGGGCCCTCGACGTGACCCTCTACCGCGACGACGTGGCCCTTCGCAGCCCCCGCAGCCTCGAGTCCACCACCGTCCCGGCCGACGTCGACGGACGCGTGGTCGTGCTCGTCGACGACGTCCTCTACACGGGCCGCACGATCCGCGCCGCCTTCGACGCGATCCTCGACCTCGGCCGGCCCCGCGCGATCCGGCTCGCCGTCCTCGTCGACCGCGGGCATCGGGA
>DASQEJ010000172.1:0-5562 GCA_035633715.1 Actinomycetota bacterium
AAGGTGCTGAGCCGCGAAGACCTCGTTCACGTTGCACCGGACGACCTGAGCCAGGCACAGGTAGGCCGCCATGACCATCGTCCCGACGACCGCGCCCCACGCGGCGGTCAGGGCGACGAACGCGAGGCGGGCGGGGCGCGACTCGAAGTCCACGTCGGGCAGCATCGGCAGCCACGTCGGCAGCCGCAGCGCCAACCACACCGACAGACCGACTCCTGCGACGTGTGCCGCCGTGTGGAAGGCGCCGACCAGCCAGCGTTTGATGCCCGTGGCCTTCGTGAACCCGACCAACGCCCGCGCCACGAGGACGAGCAGGACCACGAACGGTGAGCGGACGATCTTCCACGCCACCTCTTCGATGGTGCCTGCGAGCGTGGCCTCGTCGACGCCGGCCGCGGCCCATCCGAAGAGCCCATAGAGCGCTGCCATCAGGAAGGCGAACGACGGGTTCTTGAAGGGCAACAGGAAGACGCCCAACGATAGGAACCACGAGCGCCCCCGCGAGGGCCAGGTGTGGCGCTGCTCGTGTCGCACGGTCGGGCTCTTTCCGCGCGAGACGGACTCCGCCGGCGGGACGTCGAGATCGCGGGGGAGGTGGTGGGTGCCCGACAGGTACGCACCACCTCCCCCGGCGGTCATCTTGGTAGCCCCGTCGGCGGCGCGATAGCGGGCATAGTGATGGGTGTCGCCGGTGAGGTTCAGCCGCACGTGCGCGTCCTTCGACTCGATCAGCTCCCTCTGGAAGAAGTCCAGCGTCGCGTACGCCTCTGCGTGCTTCTTCGTCTCCACCCAGCTGGGCTTCGCGGAGCACAGGATGACGCCGTCGCCCGCCTTCAGCTCCTCTTGGACGCGTCTGAAATATGCGAGCTGAGGCGAGTCGATGTAGGTGTCGAACTGGATGTCGATGGCCCACAGCCACCATCGGTGCGGGAGCTGGACGGCGAAGTAGCTTCGGGACTGGTGCGTGCGCCAGCCGCCGATCCAACTCCTCTGGCAGAAGACGCGCATGAAAGCCGTCAGGCCGTCGTACCAGTCGTGATTGCCGGGGACCGCCAGGAGGATCGGATGAGGCGGGTCGCTATGAGGGAACGCCGCGCGGTAGGGCCCCAGCGTCCGGTTCTCGTAGCTCGTCACGTCTGCCGTGGGATAGACCTCGTCGCCACCCATGACGAGCAGCTGACCGCGCGGCAGCTTCGTCTTCTTGCCGTCCGTGGTCACCTCCAGCTCGTCGCGGGCGAGCAGGTACGCGATCGAGTAGGTCGGATCGAACCCGTCGCCGAGATCGGAGACGTAGTCGACCCAAGCTGCGGGCCCCGCGGTGCAGTCGATGACGTCAGGCTCGTCCAGCGCCGCCTGGAGCTCACGCTTGTCGGCATAGGCGCCGAAGATCGCCGACAGCACGACGCGCAGCCCGGCGCTCGAGAGCTCCCTCGGGGAGAACCAACGAACCATCCTCTTGGCGCGACGGAACGAGTGCTCTTCGGGCCCGTGTTCGGTAGCGGTCACCGGCGCGGACCAGCCGTCGCGCGCCTCATCCGAACGTTCCCCACGCGGTCCCCTACGTTCCCGAGGGTTTACCCAGCAACGATGAACTTGTACAACGCCAGGAGAAGATCGTCCAGAGGGCCTCGGGTGCGGACACGGGAAATGAGCTCCGGCCCCTCAGTACATCCCGTACGTCTTCTCCACCTCGAACTCGTAGATCAGACGCTGTTCGGTCACCATCGCTTCCATGTACTCGGCCAGGTCCGTCGGCTCCCCGGCCAGCTTCCGGTACAGCTCCAGGTTCAGCTCCGGCGCGTCGTCGCCGTCGATGATCGTCACGTTGCACTCCAGGCCCAGCCACCTATACGGCGTCGACTCGTCGAGGATCATCAGCGTCGCGCGGGGATCTCGTCGTAGGTGCTTCGTCCGGACGCGGGTCTGCGTCCCCGAGCTCCACAGCTTGTCGCCCATCAGCCCTACGTCGATCCTCGCGAGGTGCGGGCGCCCGTCCTTCTTCGTCGTCGCCATCACGGCTCCGTGGTTCTTCTCCAGGAACTCGCGCACCTTGTCGTCCATCGGGGGCTCCTTCGCTAGGGTCGTGGCCCGAGCATAGGAGGCAGACCATGGAGATCGAGATCACCGACGAAGCCGTGGAGGTGCTGCGGCGATCGCTGCAGCTCGGCAACGTGGACACGACGACCGGCGGCGTCAGGCTGCGGACGGCGCGAGCCCTCGGCGGCGGCGTCGACGTGCAGGTCGAGCTGGCGGACGGCCCCCTCGAGGGTGAGTCCGTCGTCGAGAAGGACGGGCTCCGCGTGTTCGTCGACCCCGGCCTCGCCGAAGCCGTGCCCGACCCCGTGCTGACCGTGGAGCCTCAGCACGAGAACGTCGTCGTGAAGCCGCGCGGCTCCTAGCCCTCGGGCTCGTTCGTGTAGCAGCAGTAGCTGCTCACGACCTCGAAGCCCATCCGGCGGTAGACGCCGAAGCCCATGTCGCTCGACTGGAGCACAGCCGTGTGGCAGCCGCGCTTCTTCGCGTGCTCGACGACGGCCCACGTGACGGCCTCGCCGTACCCGTTGCCGCGGTGATCCGGCATCGTCCCGACGTTGTAGACGCCGACGACTCCCATCGACTCGAACGTGCTCGCGACCGCGACCGGGTCGCCGTCGACGAACGCGACCACGTCGTGGGACTGCTCGAGGTCCACGTAGTCGTGCGTCGCCAGGCGCTCGGCCATCTCCCGAGGCAGCCCGAAGCTCGCGCAGAACACGTCGAGGAACGTCGGGAGGAGGTCGTGCGTGAGCGGCTCGATCGTCAGGGTCGGGTCGACCGTGGCGTGGGGCAACGGCGCCATCGCCATGCCCGGGATCGTCTCGGTCCGCGTCAAGCCTGCGTTCTCGCACGCGACCGTCATGTCGACGTGACCCTCTGCGAACACGACGCAGAACGGCAGTCCTGCAAAGTACGACTCGGCGGCTTTAACCGCGCGGTCGGGACGCCTCACGGCCCGGTCGACCATCGCCATGTTGAAGTACGAGACGGGCAGGCCCGTTTTCACGAGCAGCCCGCTGTGGATCGGCTTCACCTCGGCCCCGGGAGTCACGGACGCCATGGCGATCCACGTCGCGCGCCAGTTCGCCTCGAGCCAGGCGACGAGCTCCTTGCGCTTCGGGCGGTGACCGGTCGTGCGGACGGGCTGGATCGTCGTCGTGACCTTCAAGGTGGCCCCTTTCGCCGGCGAGATGGAAAGCGTGGGGCCACGTCGCACACGCTGGCAAGGGGGTTGGGTTGTGAAGACGCGCGCCGCGCTGTGCGGCTCGACCCGGTTTAGACGGGTTTGAACTGCTCGAAGGGGTTGCGGCAGGCGGTGCAGTAGTAGAGCGCGCGGCACGGCGTGGGGCCGAAGGAGTTCTCGGCCCGCGTGTCGGCGCTCCCGCAGAAGGGGCAGCGCGCCACGGCCGGCAGCCCGATCTCGGTGATCAGCACCGGGCCCTTGCCGGTCGGAGGGGCGAGACCGAACTCCTTCAGCTTGCGCCGGCCGTCGCCGGTGATGCGGTCGTCCGTCCACGGAGGCGAGAACGACGTGGTGACGCGGACCTCGCTCACTCCTTCGACGGCCGCGACCGCGGCGGAGACGTCGCGCTCGATGATCGGGATCGCCGGGCATCCGGTGAACGTGGGGAGCACGACGACCGACGCGACTCCGCCGGCCACCGACACCTCGCGGATCATGCCCATGTCGACGACGGAGACCGCGGGGATCTCGGGGTCGAGCACCTCGGCGAGCGCGTCCCAGACGCGCTCTTCGACCGTTCCGAGCGAGGTGCTCACCACGACGCTCCCGGGTGCGAGCGGTACGTGACGGTCATGACGTCCCACAGCTCCTTGAACGCGTCGGTGTGGCGCCCGGTCCGGCCCCCGATCGCGACGGCCGGAGCCGTGGGTGGCGCGACGAGGCCCGATCCGTCGGATTCGATCAGGTCGCCGGACGACGAAGCCTCGAACTGAGCAGCCTGGTCCGTCGTCCGCTGGGCCTCGGTCGGCATCCCGAGCTCGTCCAGCGTTGCCGCCATCCGCTCGACGAAGCGCGCCATCAGCTCCGCCGACGGAACCGGCAGCAGACCTTCCGACACCGCGGCCGCCTCCTCCTCGATCGGCTCGAACAAGCCCAGCGCCTCGACGTACGCCTCGGAGACGGCGTCGACGAGCTTGGTGCGTCCCTCGACCGGACCGCGGACGATCCGCCTGACCCATGTGTTCGCGTGGATGAGGTGGTAGCGCTCCTCGCGCCTGATCTTGTGTGCGAGCGCGGCGAGGTCGGAGTGCGACGACTCCTCCAGGGCTGCAAGGCGTACGTCGTCCGCGTTGTCGTAGAGCCAGTGGCGCGCGAGCGTGAACGCCCAGTCACCGTTGGGGCGCTCGCAGAGGATCGCGTTGCGGTACTCGCCGGGGTCGCGCCCGAACGCGAGCGCGTCGGCCGACCCGCCGGTCACGCCCGCTGCGATCGAGTAGTAGGCCGCGGCGTGACCGATCTCGTCCTGCGCGATGGAGGAGAAAGCGACGTCCTCCTCCATGTGGGGGGCGTAGCCGGTCCACTCGGAGTGCCGGTGGCCGAGCACGAGCTCGTCGTCGCCGAGCGTCGTGACCAATGAGACCAAAGCTTTGCTCACGACCCCACCTCGGCAGCCCTCTTCTTCGCCCGTTCCCTCTTCGACACGACGTCGCGGTACGCGGACGCGAACCGGTACGACTTGTCGGCCGCGATCTCGAGCAGGCTCTCGTCCTGGAACGAGTGGATGTCGGAGCGCTTCACCACCCACATGTGCTCGCCTTCGCGGCGGCGGAGGAAGCACTCCTTGCCCATCAGCAGCGCCATGTCGGCGTCCGGCGCGATCACCGCGCCGGCGTGCTCGAACGGCTCCTTGTGGCCGCTGCGACGAAAGACCTCGTAGACGTCCATCGCCGTCAAGCCGCGTGGACGGCGGGCTCTTCGAGGGCCTCGCGGACCCACCGGTGCGACTCGTACATCTCCCTGCGGGCCCCGAGCCGGCGCGCGGTCTCCGGCCCCTCGTTGCGCTTGATCGAGTCGAGAGGGGCCCAGTCGATCTCGTCTTCGACGAGTACCCAGTGACCGTCGTCGTCCTGGACGGGGACGGGGGCCGGGATCGTGAAGCCCAGCTCGTAGATCTTCGGCACGTAGCGGTCGAGGAACTCGTTGCGCAGGTCCTCGTTCGTGCGCGTCTTGACCTTCCAGCGCAGCAGGAGGTCCTTCTCGACGTTCGAACGGGGGCCGAAGAAGTGGATGATCGCGAGCCACCAGCGGTTCAGCGCCTCCTGGAACATCTCGCGCTGCTCGTCGGTGCCCGAAGCGAGCTCGAGCGTGATGTCCTCGCCGTGACGGAGATGCAGCTGCTCCTCGGCGCAGATGCGCTTGAGCACCCGCGTGTACGGCGCATACGACGAGTCGAGCAGCGCGGCCTGCGTGACGAGCGCGGCCCCGTCGATCAGCCAGCCGATGATCGCGACGTCGCCCCAGTGCTTGACGGGGTAGTGGAAGACGTTGTGGAACTTGGACTT
>DASQEJ010000173.1:0-3312 GCA_035633715.1 Actinomycetota bacterium
CCCTTGACGAGCGTGAGCGGAGTGCGCAGCTCGTGACCGATCATCGCCACGAAGTCGCGCTGCTTCTGGATCATCTCGCGCTCGGCCGTGACGTCGTCCATGATCAGCACACGGCCGACGGGCGCACCCGGCATCTCGACGTCGTTGACGCTCGCCTTGTAGGTGCGCGGGGGGCTGCCCAGCTCGATCTCGGCGTGGGAGCCTCCGGAGCCGGACATCATCCGCTCGACGTCTTCGTTGCCGAGGTTGCCCCGCACGGGGACGCCGGCGCAGAACATCGTGGAGATGCCGAACACGGCCTCGGCCGCGGGGTTGAGCGCGACGATCCGTCCGTGCGCGTCGGCGAGCACGATCGGGTGGGGGACGGTCTGGATGATCGCGGAGAGCTCCGACTCCTTGCCGTTGACCTCCGCGTAGAGCTCGCCGGAGCTGACCGCCGAAGCGGCCTGCTGTCCGAACGCGCGCAGCAGGTCCTCGCGTCCGTCCAGGATCACCGGGTCGGCGACGGTCACGACGACGCCGCGCGTCCCGCGGGTCGTCCGGAATCCGACGGCCGCGATCGAGACGGCCTGTTCCTTCAGGCACGCCGCGTCGGAGCGGAGAACCGCGTCGCGCACCTCCGGCATTTCGAGCAGGTTCTTGATCGTCTGCTTGTCGAGCCCGCGGAAGACACCCCGCGTGATCGCGCCGTTCTCGTCGAACAGACATGCGAACCCGTCACGCGATCCCGAGAGACGCGAGCCGCCGTCCAGCACGTGCTGGAGGAGGTCGTCCACGTCCAGCGTGCCGAGCAGTCCCCGGCTCGACTCGACCAGTGCCATCAGGTCGGACGACCGCTGCTCCGCCTGCTCGTGGAGACGCGCGCGGTAGATGAGGCCCGCGGCCTGGTCGGCGAACATCTGGGCGACGCGGAGGTCGTCCTCGTGATACGGCGAGCCGGCCGAGATGGCGAGGCTGAGGACCCCGAGCGAACGTCCGTGCACGCGCAGGGGCACCACCAGGCTCGACGCGATCGCGCGCGACTTCGGCACGAAGTTCACGTACTCGTCGGCGTCGACCTCTTCGAGGCGCAAGGCCTGCCCGGTCGCGAGGACCCGGCCGGCGACGCTCTCGCCCACGGGGACGCGGTGGCCGATCGGGACGTCGGCGGGAAGCCCGCTGGACGCCACGAGGACGAGCGAGGCGCCTCCGTCGTCGTCGAGCAGCATGATCGAGCCCTGCTCGGCCCCCATGAGCTCCACGGCGGTGTCGACCATCTGCTTGACGGCATGGTTCAAAGCGGTTGCGGAGGCCGCGATCTCGCTGACCTTGAGCGCGGCCTCGAGGCCGAGGCGCCACTTGTCCGGGGAGCGCGGCAGGTCCCCGCGGCTGCGGAAAAGTGCCATGTTCTTCCATCGGCAGGAGGGGCCCGATTCCTGAGCACGCCCGACGTTCCTCGAACGCGGGATCTACGCCTAAACCTTTGGGAGAGCCCGCCGATAAAAGTGGCGTAAGCACCTCCGACCAGCCAATAGAGGGCATCCGATATGACGACCATCAAAGCGACTTGTCCCGCATGCGGCGAGGTTGACCTCTCCGCCGAGGACATCCTGCTGCGAATCGGCACCGGCCGTCCGATGAACACGTACGGCTTCTCGTGCCCGGACTGCGGCGACTTCGTCGAGAAGCCCGCGGACGAGCGGGTCACGCGCCTCCTCCTCTCGGGCGGAGTCCTCCCCACGCTGTTCCACGTGCCGGCGGAGGTCCTCGAGTCGAGGCAGGGCCCCCCGATCAACCACGACGACCTGCTGTCGTTCCACGAGCTCATGAAGACCGACGACTGGTTCGACGAGCTCATCGGCAACCGCAGCTCCTAGCCGCAGCCCCGGTTCCATGAACCGGGCCCCGCTCTAGACTGCTCCAATGCCTCAGATCGGGCCGTTGGAGATCATGGCCGTCGCCGTCCTGGCCCTCGTCGTCTTCGGCCCACAGCGCCTCCCCGAGATCGCGCGCAACATCGGCAAGGCCATCAACGAGGTCCGCCGCATGACGTCCGAGATGAAGAGCGAGCTCCGCGAGGGGATGTCGATGGACGACGCCGACGACGACGAGCCCCCCGAGCCGGCCAAGCCGATCGCCGCCAACCCCGACGAGCAGGAACGATGAGCGCGCAGGACCTGCGACGCCGTCGCCTCCGCTGGCTGAAGTTCCGCCGGCGCAAGCAGAAGGCCACCACCATGACGGTGATGGAGCACCTCGGGGAGCTCCGGAGCCGGCTGATCGTCTGCGCCGTCGCGTTCACGGTCGCCGCGATCGTCGTCTTCGTCTACTACGAGCCGATCCTCGAGCTGCTGCGGCAACCGCTGTGCTCGCTGCCCCGGGAGCTCCTCGGATCCGGGGGCTGCGACCTCCAGACCTTCAAGCCCACCGAGGGCCTCGTGATCCGCATCAAGATCGCCTCCATGGGCGGGATGATCCTGGCCTCGCCGGTGTGGCTCTACCAGATCTGGGCCTTCGTCACGCCGGGGCTCACGATGCGCGAGAAGCGGTACGCCGCCCCGTTCATCTTGTCGGCGCTCGTGCTGTTCCTGAGCGGCACGGCGTTCGCCTACTACATGCTGCCCAACGCCTTGGAGTTCCTGGTGACGATCGCGGGCGACTCGATCGACGTGAACTTCCGGGCCGAGGAGTACCTGAACTTCGTGGGGCTGATCCTCATCGCGTTCGGCGTGACGTTCCAGCTCCCGCTGCTGCTGTTCTTCCTGGGCCTCGCGAACATCGTGACCGTCGAGCAGCTGCGCAAGTACCGGCGCTACGCCATCGTCGGCATCGCCCTCATCGGGGCACTCGTCACCCCCACCCAGGACCCGTTCACGATGATGGCCCTGGCCGGGCCGCTCTACGCCCTGTACGAGCTCGTGATCGTCTTGCTCGCCGCGGTGAAAAGGCGTAAGCGGCGGGAGTCTTCGGTATAGTCGCTCGCCGTGGCGATAAAGGGGAAGAAGAAGTCCCAGCAGAGGGGTAGCCAGGGCCAGAGGCGCCCGGCCGCCGCCCCGCGCCCGGTCTACACGGGCCGCAAGCACACCCCCTGGTACAAGACCAACGAGGGGCGCCTGATCGGTGGGCTTCTGATCGCGGTCATCCTCGGCGTGACGATCTGGCTCGTCGCCGACGCCCAGAACAAGTCGAAGGAGCGCACCGCGACGCGGGAGTCGCTCGAGCAGTACGTCAAGACCGTCCGTTCGTTCACGAACGCCCTGGGGCCCGTCGCCGAGGAGCGGGGTGGCGTGACGCCCGAAGCCGGCGCCGAGGGCCTGAAGCAGGACGCCCAGA
>DASQEJ010000174.1:0-3015 GCA_035633715.1 Actinomycetota bacterium
CCTTCCTGTCGTTCCTCGCCGGCGTCTCGGAGGACCTCCAGAGCTACCTCGACGAACCCCGCTGGTACCAGAGCCGCAAGAAGGACGGCCCGCGCACGATCGCCTACTTCTCGCCGGAGTTCGGCGTGAGCGAGGCGCTGCCGATCTACTCGGGCGGCCTCGGCGTCCTCGCCGGCGACCACCTCAAGGCCGCGAGCGACCTCGGCGTCCCGCTCGTTGGCGTCGGCCTCCTCTACCGGCAGGGCTACTTCCGCCAGTACCTGAACGCCGACGGCTGGCAGCAGGAGCGCTACCCCTCGCTCGACCCGCACGCGATGCCGCTCACGCTTTTGTCCGGCCCCGACGGGTCGCCGCTGAAGATCGAGGTCGACCTCGCCGGCGCGCGCTGCGTCGCGCAGCTGTGGCTCGCGCGCGTGGGCCGGGTGAAGCTCCTGCTGATGGACTCCGACGTCGAGGAGAACGAGGCGGAGGAGCGGTGGGTGACCGACCGCCTCTACGCGGGCGGGAGCGAGCACCGGCTGCGCCAGGAGATCCTGCTCGGGATCGGCGGCGTGCGCGCCCTGCAGGCCGCGGGATACGAGCCCGACGTCTTCCACTCGAACGAGGGGCACGCCGGGTTCCTCGGCCTCGAGCGGATCCGCCAGATCGTCACCACCGACGGCCTGAGCTTCGAGGTCGCCCTCGAGGGCGTGCGCGCCGGGACCATCTTCACCACCCACACGCCCGTCCCCGCGGGCATCGACGTCTACGAGTACGACCTGATGCAGCGTTATTTCTCTTCGTTCGCGAAAGAGTGCGAGATCTCGTTCGAGGAGCTGATGGCGCTCGGGCAGGGGAGCTCCGCCGGCGGCACGAAGTCCAGCGAGAACGGCACGTTCAACATGGCGGTGATGGGGCTCAGGCTCGCCGCCCGCGCGAACGCGGTGAGCAAGCTCCACGGCGTCGTGTCACGCGCGATCTTCTCGGACCTGTGGCCGGGCATCCCCTCGGAGGAGGGGCCGATCACCTCCATCACCAACGGCGTGCATACGGCGACGTGGCTCGGCGCCGAGATCTCCGAGGTCATCGACCGCCGTCTCGCGCCCGGCTGGACCGAGACCGGCGGCGGGAAGTGGGCGCGGATGGTCGAGGTACCCGACGCCGAGCTGTGGCGGGCGCGCGAGCGGGCGCGCGAGCGGCTCGTCTACTTCGTGCGCGACCGTCTGCGCCGTCAGCTCCTGGCTCGCGGCGCGTCGGAGGCCGAGGTCGGGTGGACCGACGAGGTCTTCGATCCGGGGATCCTCACGATCGGCTTCGCACGCCGCTTCGCGCAGTACAAGAGGGCGACGTTGATCCTCAGCGACCGCGAGCGGCTCCGCGCGCTGCTCCTCTCCGGCGACCGGCCCGTCCAGTTCGTGTTCGCAGGAAAGGCGCACCCGCAGGACGACGGCGGCAAGGAGATGATCCGCGAGCTCGTCCACTTCAGCGCCGACCCCGAGATCAGGGGACGGTTCGCCTTTTTGGAGGACTACGACGTCGAGGTCGCCCGCGTGTTGTGTCAGGGATCCGACGTGTGGCTGAACAACCCCCGTCGACCGCTCGAGGCGAGCGGGACGAGCGGCATGAAGGCGGCGCTGAACGGGGCGCTCAACTGCTCGGTTCTCGACGGCTGGTGGGACGAGTGCTACGACGGCAAGAACGGGTGGTCGATCGGCACGGCCGATCTCTACGAGGACCACGTCTACCAGGACCGGGTCGACTCGAGCAGCCTCTACGACCTGCTCGAGCGCGAGATCGCCCCGCGCTTCTACGACCGGCCGGAAGGCCCGGTGCCGCGCCGCTGGGTCGAGCGGATGAAGGCCTCGATGTCGAGCCTCGGGGGCTTCGTGACCGCCGACCGCATGGTCAAGGACTACGTCGAGAGGCTCTACGTGCCGGCAGCCGAGCACGGCCGCGCCCTGATGGCCGACGGGTGCGCCCGGGCCCGCTCTCTCGCCGAGTGGAAGGACCGCACGCGCGCCTCGTGGGGCTCCGTCTCGATCGTCAACGTCGACGGGGACGTGACCGCCGCGGGCGTCGGCGAGACGCGGTCGGTGTCGGTGACCGTCCGTTTGGGCGAGCTCGGCACGGACGACGTGGCGGTCCAGCTGGCGCACGGCCGCGTGGGCGCGAACGGCGAGCTGGTCGAGCCGGAGCTCGTCGAGCTCGAGCCTTCGGGCTCCGCCGACGGGACGTGCGTCTACGACGGCTCGTTCCGGACGGACGAGCCCGGCCTCTACGGCTACGCCGTGAGGGTCATCCCGGCGCACGAGGACCTGACGAGCCCCATGGACCTCGGCCTCATCGCCTGGGCGTAGCCTCGGTCACGCGGAGGAGGTGACGTGGAGGATTCGCAGCAGGGCGCGGTGCTTGCCGAGCTCGCCAAGATCTCGTTCGATTCGGAGACCCTCGAAGGGGTCCTGTCGAAGGTCGCCGACGCCGCCACGGTCGCGATCCCGGGCTGCGATCACGCGAGCGTCACGCTGTCGGGCGACAAGGGGCTCCGGACCGCGGCGGCCACGGACGACGTGGCACGGGAGATCGACGCGCGCGAGTACGAGATGCGAGAAGGCCCCTGCGTCGCCGCCGTCGCGTCGCGCCGGGTCGAGCAGATCCAGTCGACGGAGGACCCCAAGGAGTGGATCCACTTCGCCGAGATGATGGCGAGCTTCGACGTCCACTCGGCGTTGGGCGTGCCGCTGGGGGACGAGGTTCCGGGCGCGATCAACGCGTACTCACGGGCGCCGCACGCGTTCGACGAGGACGCGATCGAGGCGGCGGAGCTCCTCGCGCTGTTCGCGGGCGTGGCGGTCAAGAACGCGCAGTCGTTCTCTCGGCTGAGCCTGCTCGTCGGGCAGCTGAACGAGGCGCTGCAGACCCGCGAGACGATCGGCAAGGCGATCGGCGTGGTGATGGAGCGCGAGGGCCGGTCCGAGGACGAGGCCTTCGACCTTCTGCGACAGGTCTCCCAGAACTCGAACGTGAAGCTCCGCGACA
>DASQEJ010000175.1:0-2186 GCA_035633715.1 Actinomycetota bacterium
AAGGTGAAGGGCTCTCTCCGCGAGCGCATCGACGAGGAGGGCCGCGTCGCCACCGTCCTGCACGCGGCGGAGGCCCTCGAGCCGATCATCGCCGACGCCCTTCGCAAGCGGCCGTCGCGCATCAAGCGGCTCGGCCTCAAGTGCGCGCAGCTCCTCGCCGGGCTTGCCGCCGAGGACGACGAGTCCACGCGGCGGCTCGCGAACATCGCCAAGGGCTCCACGGTCGGCATCGTGTTCGCGGACGTAGCGGGGTTCACCTCGATGACGGAGAAGCTCGGCGACGTCGGCGCGATCCGGATACTCAACCGGCTGGAGGCCCTCGTCGACCGCGAGCTCGTCCGCACGAAGGGCGAGATGGTGAAGCAGCTCGGCGACGGGTTCCTGCTCGCGTTCCCGTCGGCCTCGCAGGCGGTCCGGGGGGCGCTCGCGTTGCGGGACGCCGTAGGCCGCGAGCGTTCGGACGACGCGTCGTTCGACGTGAGGCTCAGGATCGCTGTCCACGCCGGGGAGCCATTGGTGACCGGGGACGACCTGCTCGGCCACGACGTGAACCTGGCGGCGCGCTTGCTCGACCACTGCAAGCCGGACCGAGTCGTCGTCTCCGATGCTGCGAAGGAGCGGGCGGAGCGGCGCCTGAAGTCGGTGGCGTTCACGAGCCGCCGTGCGGTGAAGATCAGGGGCCTGACCGGCCGGACGACGATCTACACGGCCCGCCCGGGGGCGCCGGACTAGCGGTCGAACAGCTCGTACGCGGCCAGCGACGCGATCTCGTGCAGCAGCTCCTGGGCCTTCGTCCGGCGGGTCCTGTTGAGCTCGACGTACGAGGCCGGGCTCGTCCACGCCTCGTCGAAGCCGAGGTCCCCGGCCATCGTCTTGATCCGCTCGGAGTGCATCGGGTCCGACACGAGCAACACGCTGTCGATCCCTTCCTCCCGCGAGATGTCGTGCACGCGCTCGAGGCTCTCGAGCGTCGTCGTCCCCTCGTCCTCGGCGAGGATCGCCTCCGGCGGGACGCCTTCGCCCTCGAGGTACATCGCGCCCACGTCGGCCTCGGCGAACCGGTCGCCCTCCTGCTTGCCCCCGGTGACGATCACGGCCGGCGCGAGGTCCTCCTCGTAGAGGTAGAGCGCGTGGTCGAGCCGCGCCTTCAGCACCGGCGACGGCCGCCCGTTGTACTGCGCGGCCCCGAGCACGACGATGGCGTCGGCGGCCCGGACCTCGTCGTTGTGCGACTGGTCCCAGATCCGCCAGGCGAGCCAGACCGGGTAGGCGAGCACCACGACCGTGACGACGGCGACGATCGAGAGCACGCGGCGGAATCGACGCATGGGGCCGAGGCTACGTCAGGTGGGGGCCCAACTCCCGGACGATGACATGGTCCTCGCAGGAGGTGTCAGACATGTCAGACACGGCAGTCACGTCTGCCGTGCCCGCCGCCCTACAGGGACTGGAAGAGCGAGGCCCTCTTTACTTCCTGGATCGCCTTCGTCACCTTGATGCCCCGGGGGCAGGCCTCGGTGCAGTTGAACGCCGTCCGGCACTTGAAGGCCCCGTCTTTGCGCGACAGGATCTCCAGCCGCTCGCGGCCCCCACGGTCGCGCGAGTCGAAGATGAACCGGTGCGCGTTCACGATCGCAGCCGGGCCCACGTACTCCTCGTCCGACCAGAAGATCGGGCACGACGTCGTGCAAGCTGCGCACAGGATGCACTTGGTCGTGTCGTCGTAGCGGGCGCGGTCCTCCGGCGACTGGATGCGTTCCCGAGCTTCCTCTTTGTCGGCGTCGTCCGTGATCAGCCACGGCTTGACGGCGCGGTAGCCGGCGAAGAACGGCTCCATGTCGACGATCAGGTCCCGCTTGACCGGGAGCCCGCGGATGGGCTCGACCGTGATCGGCTGCTTCAGGTTCTTCACGAGCAGCTTGCACGCGAGAGCGTTCACACCGTTGATAACCATGGCGTCGGAACCGCAGATCCCGTGGGCGCACGACCGCCGCAGCGCGAGGGAAGAGTCGTGGTACCACTTCACCGCGTGGAGGCAGTCGAGCAGCCGGTCCATCGGCTCGGCCTTCACCGTGTAGTCCTCGAAGTGCGGCTGCTCGTCCGTTTCGGGGTTGAAGCGCAGGATCCTCAGCTGGACGTCCATCAGTACTTCCTCTCCACGGGCTCGTAGCGACCCAGCGTGACGT
>DASQEJ010000176.1:0-2823 GCA_035633715.1 Actinomycetota bacterium
CCGGCGGTCGAGGCGTTCTCCGACGCGGGCGAGGAGTTCGCCAACGCGGTGCGCGAGGCCCCCGCGCCGTGGGACGTCGAGGTGACGGGCCCGTCGGCCGCGCTCGTCGACACGAAGGACTCGATCTTCTCGAAGGTGCCGCTCGCGGGCGGGCTCATCGCCGCGGCGACGTTCGTGCTGCTGTTTTTGATGTTCGGGAGCGTGCTGGTCCCGCTGAAGGCGATCGTGCTGAACATGCTCAGCCTCACCGCGACGTTCGGCGCGCTCGTGTGGGTCTTCCAGGACGGCAACCTGTCCGGCGTGCTCGACTTCACGTCGACCGGCTTCCTCGAGGTCTCGACGCCGATCCTCATGTTCTGCATCGCGTTCGGTCTCTCGATGGACTACGAGGTCTTCCTTCTGTCCCGCGTGAAGGAGGAGTACGACCGGACTGGCGACAACACCACGTCGGTCGCGCTAGGCCTCGAGCGCACGGGCCGGATCGTCACCGCGGCCGCGCTGCTGCTGAGCGTCGTGTTCGTCGCGACGGCGACCTCGGGCGTCTCGATGATCAAGATGTTCGGCGTCGGCCTGACGCTCGCGGTCGTCGCCGACGCGACGTTGATCCGGGCGACGCTCGTGCCTGCTTTCATGCGCCTCGCGGGGCGCGCCAATTGGTGGGCCCCCGGGTGGATGCGCAAGATCCACGACCGCTTCGGCATCAGCGAGCACGCGCCGGCGGTCCCGACGGCTCAGGAGGGTGCATCGTGACGACTCCCGCTCGGACCCGTGCCCGCAAGGGCGAAGGCGACAAGCTGCGGGACCAGCTGCTAGAGGCGGCCGAGCGCCTGTTGGTCGAGGCGGGCCACCCCGACGCGGTCTCGGTGCGCGCGATCGCCAACGCGGCGCAGTGCACGCCGCCGTCGATCTACCTCCACTTCGCCGACAAGGACGAGCTGTTGATGGAGGCATGCGAGCGTCGCTTCGCCGACCTCGATCGCTACGCGCAGGACGCGGCCGAGGGCTCCGACGACCCGCTCGAGTCGCTGCGCCTGCGCGGCCGCGCCTACATCCGGTTCGGCCTCGACCACCCGCAGCACTACCGGCTGTTGATGATGACCGTGCACGAGAAGTCGCTGGAGGAGCTCGACTGGGAGAGCTCGGCCGGCGTGAAGGCGTTCATGAACCTGGTGGGGGCCGTGCAGCGGTGCGTGGACGCGGGCTCGCTGCCGGACGGTACCGGCGCGCACGACACCGCGCTGGGGCTGTGGGCGACCATGCACGGGATCACGTCGCTGTTGATCACGTTTCCGAACTTCGAGTGGGGCGATCGCGAGGCGTTGATCGACCATCTTCTCGACGTGCACATAGAGGGCCTGCTGTCCGTCTGAGTAATGAGCGCAGATCCCTTGTGGCAGAGCAAGCAACTGCCTAGCATCGAGGTGCGGCGATTGAGGAGGCTCCATGGATGCTGCTATGTCCCGGCCGATGTCCGCCGCGCCGGTCTCCGACGTGTCCTACCCGATCCGGGTGGACCTCGAGGCGCCGAACGAGATCGCCCGGTGGCGGCCGTTCGTCCACTTCTTCATGGCGATCCCGCACTTCATCATCAACAACGCGCTGCAGATGCTGTTCGGGGCCGTCACCTTCATCGCGTTCTTCGCCATCCTGTTCACGAAGAAGTACCCGGAGGGTCTGTTCCGGTTCGCCGTGATGGCCGAGCGCTACAACTGGCGCGTGACGTCGTTCGCGCTGTTCATGCGCGAGCAATACCCGGCGTTCGAGTTCCCGATGGAGCTCGAGGACTCCGGCACGGACCCCGCCCGCTACTCCGCGGAGTACCCGGCCGAGATGAGCAGGTGGCTCCCGTTCGTCAAGCTCTTCCTCGCGATCCCGCACTTCTTCGCCTTGATCTTCGTCTTCATCGGCGGCATGTTCGTGCTGTTCGCATCGTTCTTCGCCGTGCTGTTCACGGGGAAGTACCCGGAGGGCATGCGCAACTACATGGTCGGGTCGACGCGCTGGTACACGCGGGTCGCCGCGTACGTGGCGCTGATGACCGACAAGTACCCGCCGTTCTCGCTGCACTAGGCAGCCGCGGTTGATCCGGGGCAGGTCGAGGGGCGGCTGGTGGGGGGCCGTCCTCGACGCGCCGGACCCGCGCGCCCTCGCGGAGTTCTACGCGGGCCTCCTCGGATGGAAGATCGAAAAGGACGAGCCGGGTTGGGTCACGGTGGCGGCGCCGCAGGGCGTCGCGTACCTCGGGTTCCAGCTGGCGCCCGAGTACATGCCGCCGGTGTGGCCTCCGGCCGAGGGGCGCCAGCAGATGATGATGCACCTGGACATAGAGGTCGACGACCTCGAGGGTGCGGTCGAGGACGCGATGGCAGCGGGGGCGCGCGTCGCGGATCACCAACCACAGGACGACGTGCGCGTGATGCTCGATCCGGCCGGCCATCCCTTCTGTCTGTACGCGGCGACGGAGGCGTCTGCCGAAGATAGTCACTAGTAGTCATGGGCATCGTTGCCTGTACTACGTAGTGTTCATAGGTACTCCCGTCCCCGCCGGGCGAGAAGCGGACGTCTCACCCAGGCGAGCGGAAGGAGACCCCATTGGTCAGCCTCGAGAGCGCGCGCTTGCGAGCCGCCCTGCTGGTCGTCTGTCTCGTCGCGGCTCTCGGCGCGGCGGCGCCCGCTAGCGCACAGATCTGCGACACGGGCGCGTGCATCCCCCCGATCCTCAGCGACACCGGTGACAAGCCCGCGCCGACCACCGCCTACGAGCTGACGTTCGTCGACCCCGCAGACCCCGTCAAGGCCGCGCAGAAGCGGTTGGACCTGGCG
>DASQEJ010000177.1:0-2261 GCA_035633715.1 Actinomycetota bacterium
AGCCGGCGTCGAACTGCAGGCGCTCGCCCGCGCTGCCCTCGGCGGCTACATGGGCTCGGAGGACTCGCTCGTGTTCGGCTTCGAGACCGGCGCAATCGCGGAGCAGGAGTTCACGAAGGCGTTCGCCGAGCGCCTTCGCGAGGAGTCGGGCGTCGAGGTCGACCCCGACTCGTTGATCCAGAGGCTGTTCGGGGGCCTCGAGCTCGAGGAGAGCATGCTCACGGCCGTCGAGCGCGCCCGTGCGGCGGGTCTGAAGACCGGGCTCCTGTCGAACTCGTGGGGGACGTCGCTCTATCCCCGCGACCGCCTCGACCCGATCTTCGACGTCATGGTGATCTCGGGCGAGGTCGGCCTGCGCAAGCCCGACCCGGCGATCTTCACGCTGACGACGGACCGCCTCGGGCTCCCCGCAGAGGCCTGCGTGTTCGTCGACGACCACCCCGGCCACCTCACGAGCGCGGCCGAAGCCGGGATGACGGCGGTCCTGCACCGCGATCCGGCGCGGACGATCGCGGAGCTCGAGTCGTTGTTGGGGATCGCCCTCTAGCGGTAGTTCGTGAACTGAAGCGGGATCCCGAAGTCCTCGTCCTTCAGCGACTGGATGACGTCCTGGAGGATGTCCCGGGACTTCGAGGACACGCGCACCTGGTCGCCCTGCACGGAGACCTGCGCCTTGAGCTTCTTGTCCTTGACGAACTTGACGATCTGCTTCGCCTTCTCGGTGGAGATCCCCTGGTTGATCTTGATCTCCTGCCGCGCGGTGCCCCCGGCGGCCGGCTCGATCTCGCCCTTGTCGAGCGCCTTCAGCGCGACCTGGCGCTTCACGAGCTTCTCCTCGAGGACGCGGACGACCTCCTTCACCTTCCCGTCGGTGTTCGACCGGATCGTGAGGACGGGCGTCCCGCCCTCCTCCGCGAGGTCGATCTCCGAGCCGGTGTTCTTGAAGTCGAAACGCTGGCCGATCTCCCGGCGCGCCTGGTCGACGGCGTTGCGCACCTCTTGGAGGTCGACCTCGGACACCACGTCGAACGATGCGTCTTTGGCCATGCGGGGGAATCTATCGGATGAACGTTCGGAGCAGGGGCATGAGCTCCGTGATGCGGTCCTTGTTGAGGTAGGCGTCGGCCCACACGGGCTGGCTGTCCAGGATCGCGGAGAACGCGACGATCTTCGACTTCGGCGCGACCGCCCGCAGGATCTCGGCCGCTCCCTCGCCGTCGAGCCGCGGGAGCATGAAGTCCAGGATCACGAAGTCGGGCTGGTGCTTGAGCGCCATCGGCACCGCGACCACCCCGTTGGCGGCCTCGCCGACGACCTCGAGGCCCTCGCTCTCGCACAGCAGCCGCAGGACGTGACGGATCTCCTCGTCGTCGTCGACGATGAGGACGGTGCTGGTGGCGGTGGTGAGGTCGGCCGTCATGCGGTCACAGTTTCAAAAAGCGCCCCGGTTTGTCCAGCCCCCGGGGATGTCGCGGAGACGCGAAGAATTTTCCTGGATTTATTTCCCGGCTCTGACCTGCACCTCCTTACACAATGGATGCGTGGGCTCACGCTCCGTATATGTCGTGACTGGACATGACGCCGCTCCGTTGCTAAGTAAAGGGCGCTTTTGGACATCGCGGGCAATCCGTCCAACCCGATCACCAATAACAGGAGGTTGCACATGCCGATGGCGCGCGCTCTGCCCGGCAAGCGCCTGACCTGGGCGCTCGTGGCTCTTCTGGCGGCGGCTGCTCTCCTGACGCCGTCGGGCCTCCACGACGCGTCCGCCAACTCGCCGAAGTACCGCTACCGGGCCGCCGAGAAGTGCTTCATGCGCAAGGTCAACCGGGCCCGCGCGGCCCACGGCCAACGGCGCCTGAACTGGGACAAGCACCTCGGCTACGTTGCGCGCCGCCACGCGAACACGATGGCGAACCAGGGCGGGGTGTGGCACGACCAGAACCTCGGCCACCGCGTCACCCGCTGGCGGAGCCTCGGCCAGAACACCGGCGCCGGCGGCAAGTGCCGCAAGCTCTTCCGCTCGTTCATGTCCTCGGCCCCCCACCGTGCGAACATCCTCGGCCGCTGGCGCTTCATCGGCGTAGGCACCCAGTGGAAGGGCAACCGCCTGTACGTCCAGACGGTCTTCGAGTCGAAGCGGAACCCGGGCAACGTCTGGTCCTGGCCCTAGACGACCTCACTTTGCAGGGCCTCGTGCATGGCGAGGCCTCGCCCCGTTAGCTCCCACCCGCATTGGGTCTTCTTCGCGAGGCCGCGCA
>DASQEJ010000178.1:0-1844 GCA_035633715.1 Actinomycetota bacterium
AGGCGGCGAGGCTGAAGCACGGGGACCTGGCGGTCCTGAGGGCGCTGACGCGGAGGGAACGAGACCAGGTGGGGGCCCTGCGGGTCCTGTAGCACCGGGGCCACGTGGTTCGGCCCCCTGCCGCCGGGGCATATCGTCGGAACGATGGAGACCTGGCCCGGCGGCCCGTTTCCGCCCGGGGCCACCTGGGACGGGGGCGGCACCAACTTCTCGCTGTATTCCGAGAACGCAGACGCGGTCGAGCTGTGTCTGTTCGACGACTCCGGCAACGAGACCCGCCTCGGCCTGACCGAGGCGACCGCCCACTACTGGCACACGTACGTCCCCGGCGTCGGGCCCGGACAGCGCTACGGCTACCGCGTCCACGGCCCCTGGAAGCCGCAGGACGGGCTCCGCTTCAACCCCTCGAAGCTCCTGCTCGACCCGTACGCCCTCGCGATCGACGGGGACGTCGACTGGGGGCCGCAGATCTTCGCGTACAAGCTGGGGGACGAGGCCGCGGACCTCTCCTACAACGACGCCGACGACGCGGCCCAGATGCCGAAGGGCGTCGTGATCGACGGCTCCTTCTATTGGGGCGACGACGCGCCGCTGCGGATCCCGTGGCACGAGACCGTGATCTACGAGACGCACGTCAAGGGCTTCACGGTGACGCACGAGGGCATCCCGGAGGAGATCCGCGGGACCTACGCCGGGCTCGCGCACCCCGCTTCGATCGAGCACCTCCAGCTCCTCGGCGTCACCGCCGTCGAGCTGCTCCCCGTCCACCACTTCATCCACCCGCAGATGCTCGTCGACAAGAACCTTCGCAACTACTGGGGCTACGACTCGATCGGCTATCTCGCGCCGTACTCGGGCTACAGCTCCTCCGGAGCGCGCGGCGAGCAGGTGAACGAGTTCAAGCAGATGGTGAAGTCGCTGCACGAAGCCGGGATGGAGGTCATCCTCGACGTCGTCTACAACCACACCGCGGAGGGCAACCACCTCGGGCCGACGTTGTCGTTCAAGGGCGTCGACAACTCCGTCTACTACCGGCTCGTGCCCGGCGACCCGCGCTTCTACTTCGACACGACCGGCACGGGCAACTCGCTGAACGTGCGGCACCCGGAGCCCTTGAAGATCATCATGGACAGCCTTCGCTACTGGGCGACCGAGATGCACGTCGACGGCTTCCGCTTCGACCTCGCCTCGACGCTCGCCCGGCAGTTCCACGAGGTCGACCGCCTCTCGGCGTTCTTCGACATCATCCATCAGGACCCCGTCCTGTCCCGGATGAAGCTGATCGCCGAGCCGTGGGACGTCGGCGAAGGCGGCTACCAGGTGGGCAACTTCCCTGCGCTGTGGTCGGAGTGGAACGGCAAGTACCGCGACACCGTGCGCGACTTCTGGCGCGGCGAGGGCGGCCGGCTCGCCGAGTTCGCCTTCCGCTTCACCGGGAGCTCCGACCTCTACCAGGACGACGGCCGCCACCCCTACGCGAGCATCAACTTCATCACCGCGCACGACGGCTTCACGCTGAACGACCTCGTCTCGTACAACGACAAGCACAACGAGGCGAACGGCGAGGACAACCGCGACGGAGACGGTCACAACCGCTCGTGGAACCACGGCG
This sequence comes from Actinomycetota bacterium, assembly GCA_035633715.1. GTDB lineage: Bacteria > Actinomycetota > CADDZG01 > CADDZG01 > WHSQ01 > JALZEG01. The sequence goes on from DASQEJ010000178.1 coordinate 1,613, forward strand.
AGGAGGGCGAGACCGACGACCCGGAGATCCGCAACCTCCGCGAGCGACAGAAGCGGAACTTCCTCGCGACGTTGATGCTGTCGCAGGGGGTGCCGATGCTGCTCGGCGGCGACGAGATCGGGCGGACGCAGCAGGGCAACAACAACGCCTACTGCCAGGACAACGAGATCTCGTGGTTCGACTGGGCGCTGCGCGACGAGAACCTCGCGCTGCTCGGCTTCACGCGGCGCCT
>DASQEJ010000179.1:0-2247 GCA_035633715.1 Actinomycetota bacterium
GCCGCGACCGGGATCGAGAGCGAAGACGACTCGGCGTTGCTCACCCGCTACCAGCTCACGCGCCAGCTCGTGACGGCGATGAGCGGCCTGGCGGCCGAGGAGATGATCTTCGGCGAGCCCTCGACCGGATCCGAGAACGACCTCGAGCGCGCGACCGAGATCGCCCGCGACATGGTCGGCCGCTTCGGCATGAGCCCCAGGCTCGGCCGCGCGAGGCTGCTCGCCTCGGACGCGGACGTCTACCTCGGCGGGGACTCGGGCATCGGGCAGCTCTCGGACCCGACGCACACCGAGATGGACGCCGAGATCGGCCGGATCCTCGCCGCCGCGGAGGCCGAGGCGACCAGGCTGATCGAGGCCAACGTCGACGTCCTCCACAAGATGGCGGGGCAGCTGAAGGACCTCGAGACCCTCGAAGGCGTGCCGCTCCACAAGATGCTCATGGAGGTCAAGGAGGGCAAGCTCGAGATGAGCTCGCTCTTCTCGACGCCCGCCTCGAACGGGTCCAAGAACGGCGGAGCGGCCCGCCGGGCACGCAAGGCCCCCGCCGCGAAGACCGGCGCGCCCCGCGGGGACGGCGGATCGGACGACGCAGGCGGCGGCTAGCCCGTGCGCGAACCACCCAAACGGGCCATTGGCCTGCCGAACTCGGACAAATAGCATCGTCTGGAACCGATCGAAGACCTGATCGGTCGTAAACCCTGCCCCCGAATCCGCCGTTGGAGGAGAGGGGAGGGACCCGGAGAACTAGCCACGTAGGTCCCGTAGAGTGATCGCCCCACCACGCGACGAATTCGCCGAAACACCGGTCGCCTCGGCGACCGGCAGAGCAGAAGGACGCCGCTCCTAGTGAGAAACGCAGCACGAGCAGCCCTCGCCATAGTCGTCCTCCTCGGGGGCACGACTCTGCTCCCGTTGCCGGGCCGCGGCCTGCGCGAGGCGGTCGCCCAGATCGCGCAGCCGACCCCGACGCTCCCGCCGATCCTCCCGGGCGGCGGCGACCCCGATCCGTCCCCGAGCCCCACCGAGTCCGAGCCGCCCAGCGGCGGCGGGGGAGGCGGCGGCGGTGGCGGCGGCGGCGGGAACGGCGGCGGCCAGACCGGCGGCGAAGAGGACCCGAAGGGCGGCGAGGGCAAGGGCGGCGACGACGACGAGAAGCCCGGCGACCGCAAGAACGGCGACAAGCCCGGCGACGACGACAAGAAGAAGCCCGGCGACAAGAAGAAAAAGAAGAAGAAGGACGACACCGCGGTCGCCCCGACCCCGTCGATCCCCGGCTCGTTCAACACCGAGGAGCTCCTCGCCACGGCGGCCCGGCTCCGCAGCCTCGGCCTCTCCGAGGACGAGGTCGCGAGCAAGGTCTTCGCCCCGTTCATCATCGGCGGGTACGCGACCTGGATCGACACCTGGGGGGCGCCGCGCTACGGCCCCGGCCCGCTCGTCCGCACGCACGAGGGCCAGGACGTCTTCTGCGACATGGGGACCCCGCTGCTCGCGTCGGAGGCCGGCACGATCGAGTTCGACGACGGGGGCCTCGGCGGTCTCGTCGCCCGGCTCCACCGCGCCGACGGCTCCTACTGGTACTACGCGCACCTCTCGGACTGGAACACCGAGGAGTTCTCCAGCGGTGACCGCGTCGAGGTCGGCGACGTCATCGGCTATTGCGGCAACACCGGCAACGCCCTCACGACGCCGGCGCACGTCCACTTCGGTTGGTACCAGCCGAACGGCGAGGCCAAGAACCCGATGCGCATGCTCGTCTTCTGGCTGCGCCAGGCGCAGATGCGGGGCCTCGGCCTCGAGGCGCGCACCACGAGCAAGCGGGTCCGCATCGCGGATCGCCTCACGTTCGCCCGCCAGTTCGGCGACGCGTTCGCACCCGACCGGTCCGAGCTGACGGTGTCCGGCGGATCGCTGTGGGCGTCGGGCTCCTCGCCCGCGACGGGCGCGTTCGCGCTCGCGGAGTCGGCGCTGCACGAGGCGCTCGCCCGCAGCTCGTTCGCTCTCGACGAGCCCCCGGCCGCGTTCACCGAGATCGGCGCCGGCAGCGGTGTCGAGGGTGCGCTCGAGCCGGACTCGCGTCTCGCCGAGATCCTCGCGGGGCACGACCACTCGACGGAGTCGGGCGACTAACACCGCCGTCCGGGCCCCCGGTGCCGTTGCGATATCTTCGCGGCGCAGCTCTCGGCGGGATACTCAAGTGGCCAACGAGGACCGGCTGTAAACCGGTTGGCTTGTCCTTCCCAG
>DASQEJ010000180.1:0-8271 GCA_035633715.1 Actinomycetota bacterium
CCTGCGTCGTCGTACGTGTAGCCGACCTTCTGGTCCCCGTCGGGTCCCTCCCGCAGGAGCAGGCGGTCCATCGGGTCGTAGGAGAAGACCGTCTTGAAGCCGGGGGCGCTGAGGGCCTGGGGGAGCCCGTCGTCCGGGGACCGCTGGAGGACGACGTTGTCGTTCGCGTCGTAATCCGTGCCCGACCAGACGACCTCGGCGTCGGACTTCGGCCGGCTCTGGCGGCCGAGCCGATGGAACGCGTCGTACTCGTAGAGGATCGCGGTGTACGACGACACCGGCCTCCCGGAGTTCCGAGGGAGCTGAAGCGACCGCATCAGCCCGTCGTCGTCGTACGTCATCTTCGTGACGTTGCCGACGCCGTCCTGCACCGACCGCGGGAACCCGTTCGCGTCGTAGTCCAGGAAGCGCGTCACGTTGAGGTTGGCATCCGTGACGGAGATCAGGTTCCCGTTCGCGGGGTCGTAGTCGTAGGTCGTCTCGAAGTCCTCTTGGTCGCGGCTCAGGACGACGTTTCCGCGCGGGTCGTAGTCGAACTCCGTGGCGTTCCCGCGGGGATCGGTCACGGACGCCAGCTCGCTCATGTGCGGAATGGCGCGTCCGGCCTTCCAGTACGCGGCGGCGTCGCGCGTGTCGGGCCCGCTCTCGCCGGCGACCGCGAGGTTGTCGTATGTCAGGACCGTGTGGTGGTCGAGCTGGTTCCATTTGTCGGTCAGGTAGCCGTTCGCGTTGTAGGCGAAGCGCGTCACGCCCCCACCGGGCTCCTCGACGCGGTTGACGTGGCGCTCGGGATTCCACGACACGGAGGTCGTCTGACCCTTCGGGTCGAGGATCGACGTCACCTTGCCCTCCGAGTCGAACGTGAACTTCGTCACGCGGCTCATCGGGGCGGTGACCGTGGTCGTACGGTCGGAGCCGTACGCGAACGTCGTCTGCTTGCCCGCGCGATCCGTGACCGACGACAACTTCCAGCGGTCCAGCCCCGTCCCCGACCCGAGGTACGTGAAGACGGTCTCGGCGTCTTCGGGGTCGCGGACGCTGTAGAGGCGCGTCGACTGCCCGGACGTCTCGGGGTTCGGGTTCTGCCGTGCTGCAGGGTCGGCGATCGCCGGGCCGTTCCCGGCCGAGGTCGTATAGGTGAAGACGAAGGACCTGTCCGCCAGAGGCGTTCCGTCCGCCTTCAGGCCGCCCTTCTGCGTGAGCCGCAGCAGGTTCCCGTCCTTGTGGTAGTAGTCGAAGACGATCGCGCTGCCGTTGTGATCCGTGATCTTCTGGATCTTGCCGCGCACGTGCGCGAACTTCGCCTCGTCCTTCGTGTAGTAGTCGACGTTGAACGAGCGGTTGGGCGCGCCCGCGACTCCGGCGGCGTCGGTGACGCTGGTGATCCTGTACTTGAAGCCGCCCGGGTCCTCACCCGGAGGCACCTGCTCCAGCCCGAAGACGAGCTTGTTCCCGTTGCGGTCCTCGACCGACGTCGGATAGCCGTCCGCGTTGTAGAAGAACGTGACGCCGTCGGGCCGCGTCAGGGCCCACTTGCGCGCGGCGTTCGTCGTCGAGTAGGTCCGCAGCCACAGGTGCACGCCCTGCGGCTCCTCCCAGTAGATCGTCCCGTCGGCGGCCTGCTTGCCCAGGAACTCGTGCGTGGTCCCGTCGCCGTCGGTGAAGCGGACCATCCGCTTCGGGTTCCCGGCGATCGTGTCGGCGTTGTTCGGGTGGATGTCGAGCGGGTTCCCGAACCTGGTCAGCGTCGAGAGCGAGAGCGACCAGTTGTTGCCGGCCGGAGACTCCGTCTTGTCCTCGAGCGCGTTGTAAGTCAGGTCGAGGACCGACGACAGGCCGCGGCCGGGCGAGGCGAACGGCGTCCACCGAAGGATCGAGTTGCCGGTGGCGGCATTGACGAGGTGACCCATCCCGGCCCCCACCGGGGTCCCCGTGTACTGGAAGAAGCGCTCGAGCCCGAGCATGTCGGTCGCCTTCAGCTTGTGGACGATGACGGGGGCTTCGAGCGGAGCGTTGCCCTTGCTGGCGAACCACGTCCCGGTCGACTTCTCGAAGAGGTCGATGCGCAGCAGGAACTGGGCGCGGTCGATCCCGGGGTCCAGGACCGGCGGGTCGACGTCGACGCGCACGGGCAGGACCTTCGGGCTCGTGCCCCCGGGCCAGTCGCCGCGCAGTGCGGTCTCCGTCGTCCCGGTTGCGACGACCGTCCCCGTAGGCGTGAGCCACCGGTACTTGAGGACGATGTCGGAGGCGTACCAGGTCTGGGTGCTCGTGTTCTTGTAGGTGACGTTGATCGCCGTCACCGGCTGCGTACACGGCTGGTTGCCCCCCGTTCCGCAGGTGGGCGGCTCGTACAGCACCTCTTGCGGCATCGACGTGCTCGTGAGCGTGCCCTTGTACTTCGACGCAGGTGCGTTCGCGACGGTGACGGTCGAAGACGACGTCGTCTTCTGCCCGTGGTCGTCGTAGGCGACGGCAGAGAGCTGGTGCGTGCCGTTGTAGGAGGGCGGGGAAGCAGCGAGCGTGTCCCACGAAGCCTCGTACGGAGCCGTCGCGTCGGTGGCCAGCGAGTAGCCGTCGACGAGGAACTCGACCCTGTCGACGGCCCCGTCGTCGGAGGCGGTCGCGACGAGGGTGACGGGACCCGCGACCGTCGAGCTCGCCGCGGGGGCGACGAGCGTCGAGGACGGCGGCGCCGAGTTCGCGACCGCCGCCTGGACCGGTTGCGACGTCGTGACGTTGCCTACCTCGTCGCGGGCGCGGACGGTGAACGACCTCGAGCCGTTGGCGACGGTGGTGCTGTTCCACGTCACGGAGTACGGCGCCTCGAGGTCGCTCGCGACGACGTTGCCGTCGACGAGGAACTCGACGAGCGCCACGCGGCCGTCGTCGGTCGCGGTCGCCGACAGCGTCTCGGCGTTCCCCCGCAGGGTCGCTCCCCCGAGAGGCTTCGTCAGCGCGACGGACGGGGCGACCGAATGGCTGCCGTCCTCGTACCTGATCTCGAGGGTCGGACGCTGGTCCTGGTCGAGACCCGCGATCGTCGTGTCGGTGGAGTAGTAGCCGACCCGGTTCCAGTCGGTGAGCGTCTCGTCGGACGCCTTGACGACGACGCCAAAGTTGGGCGCCTGTCCGGAGACCCACTTCGAGACGAGCGACGTCAGCATGAAGTTGTTCCGCTCCGCCAGCCCGTTCGGCGGCACGGTCGCGGACGCCTCCACGGCAGGGTCGAAGTCCGCGCCGGCGTTCGCCCACGCGTTCGCGCCGTCGATCGTGTACCAGGTCGCTCCCCGGCCGTTGCACCAGTCCGTGACCCAGGTTCCCTGGACCCAACCCCGCGTGGCGCGGTGGACCTGTACCGACACCGTCCGGTCCCACGGCAACGAGTCCTGCCGTTGCAGCAAGCTGAGCTTCGCCTGGTGCACCGTCGCGCCCGCGGGGATCCCGTCGAGGTCGAACCGCAGCAACGACCGCTTCCGCTCCCAGGACATCGAGCCGACGGAGAGGGTGGGCTCGCGGCCGTGCGATTGGCAGTACTGGTAGTCCTTGTTGTAGAGGATCGTCGTGTCCTGGCTGAGCGCGTACGGCTCCTCCTGGACGTACTTCAGCGCCTGGCCGTCGGCGGGCGTGCTCGCCAGGCGCGCGTTCGAGGTGAACGTGTCGTTCGCGACGATGCGGTACGTAAACGCCTTGTTCGGTGCGGCCGTCGTGTCGACGAACGTCGTCGTAGTCCGATCCGTGATCGTGCGGAGGAGGGTCGTCGCGTCGTTCGGGACGAACGACCTGTTCTCGGACCGGTGGATCTCGTACTTCTGGAACGCCTCGCCCGTCGCGGAGCTATAAGGGGTCCACGACAGCTCGGCGCCGTTCGAGTGGATGGTCTCGATCGGGTCGAGCGTCACCGGCACGTCCGTGTAGTTGACCTGGAGCAGCGGACGCCGGTGCATCTGCGCGTGACGCCGCCCGTACGGAAGGATCGCCCCGCCGCTGCCCAAGACCTCCTGTTCCTGTTTGACCAGGAAGCCGTGGGCGGGAGCCGTCCCCCTGATCCAGTCCTTCACCGTCTGGGTGACGTTCCACGTCAGCGGCAGGTCCTTCGCGCCCGCGGGAAGCGTGAACACGCCGAGCCGCGCGGGGTCGAACTGGAGCTGCGAGACCGTAGTGGACAGGTTCCACGGCCCGGTCATGCGGTAGAGCTCGAGGTCGCGGCTGGTGTTCGAGCAAGTCGGCGCGTTCCAGAGGCACGAGCCGTCGTGCCACAGCTGTAGCTCGGCGCCGATGATCTGGTCGGTCGGCATCTGCGACACGTCGAACTTCAGCGCGTTGCGCCAGACGTCCTGATACCCGGTCCCGAGGTAGAGGTTCTTGTCGACGTGCGCGACGCACCCCCCGCACAACGAGGCGTAGCTCGCGTCCTCGGCCGTCGTCGGCACGATGATCGTCGGGTCGAGCAGGATCGGGAACTCGCGCTCGGGGTCGTGGAGCCACTGCGGGTCCACCGACAGCTCGACGGCGAAGCGCCCGTTGCCGAGAGGCTGCACGTCCAGCGCCACGTTGGCCTGGCTCTCCTTGCCCGACGTGCCGGCGTTCTCGGACTTCCCGGGCTCTGCGGGGCGGCCGGGCGGCGCCGTCGCGGCGGGTGACGCCGTGGCCGCGGACGGCTTCTGGGACTCGGGCGCGGCCGCGCGGGCGACGGCTTCGGGCGTCGCCTCCGCAGGTGAAGGCGCGGGCGACTCGGGGTCTCCGGTCGGCTCGGGGCCGGGCGTCTCCTCGAGCGGGGACGGGGCCGGCGACGGGGTCGCGTCCGGGGTCGGCGTGGCTTCCGGGGTGGGAGTCGCCGCCGGCTCGTCGGGCTCCCGGCTCGGCGCTTCGACGACGGTCGGGGGCGAGAACGTGAACGCGGGAGCGTCGCCGCCGGTGTAGACCTCCCACGTCCCGTCCGGCCTTTGCACGACGCGCGCGGGAGCGCCGCCAGACGACGACATGACGAAGCGGTAGTTCGTCGGGACGTGGGGACCGTCGAGGACGAGCGTCTCCTTCAGGCCTTCCGGAAGGAGCTCGTAGTCGAGATCGACGCCGGGCATGACCTCGTCGTAGGAGACCCCGCGCCCGCGGCTCGTGGCCGCCGCACGCGCCGCCCCCTGCAAGGTGAAGTCGAACGCGGAGCCGCCGGCACCGAAACGCAAGTAGCCCTCGCCGGCGTCCTGCTTGAACGCGACGTCGAACGCGTTCTTGCCGTTTCTGACCGCGTACGGCCCGTCTTCGGTCGCGACGAGCTCGTCCTCGATCTCCTTCCACCGGCCGCGTCCGTCCTCGTAATGGACCGGCCCGGAGAAGAACGTCGTCGTCAACGTGCCGTTCGGGTTCAGGTACGTCTTCGACGTCTGCGTCCGGCGTCCGACGAGCTCTTGTCGGGAGGGAGGAGACCCGCCGGGATCGGAGTCCTGCGCGGTGACGGCGGTCGCCGGGAGGAGGCCGCCCAGGACGGCTACGGAGAAGAAGAGCGCGGCGCGACGAAGCAGACCAGTGTTCAAGGGAATCCCCTCCCACCCCACGGGGGCGTCGTCCTGGAGAAACTGCGAGTTCGACTTGCTTGTAAGGAAAGCAAGGTAGAAGAGCCTGGGCTCACCCGCTAGGGGGATCGACCGAAATCTCGTCACTTACGTATGGCAAGAAAGCGCGCGGGGGCGAGGCCGTCGACCGCGCTAGGGGCAGCCGGCCCCCGAGCAGTAGCGGACCTTCCGCAGCGCGTGATGGAGGCGGCGCGCCGCTTGGTCGTTGACGGGGTTCTCGTCGGTCAACAGGTTGTCGAGCTGCCACGGGTCTTCCACGAGGTCGTAGTACGCCCGCGCGGTGATCGTGCCGTCGTCGGAGTACTCGACGTACTGCCCGGTCCCCGTCCACAGCGAAGCCCAGTCCGGGATCATCGGAGCGTGCTGCGTCCGCCACCTCTCGAGCAGGAGGTAGGGCCGCTCCCACCGCCGGAGCAACGAACGGCCGTCTCGCTCGATCGCCGGGCGGATCCCGGCGGCGTCGAAGACGGTCGGGGCCACGTCGATGTTCGCCGCGAGCCGGTCGTCGACACGGTCCCCGTCGAGCCCCGCCGGCCACTTCACGAACAGAGGGATGCGGATCGATTGCTCGTACGGGCTGTTCTTCGACTCGGCGTTGCCGAACAGGTTGTGCTCGCCCCACGTGAACCCGTTGTCCGAGAGGTAGAACGCAAGCGTGTCGCGCTCCTCCCCCAGCGCCGCGAGCTCGGCGAACGTGGCGCCGACGAGATCGTCCACGGACATCAGCGTCCTCAGCTGCTGCTCTCGCGCCTCGGCGACGGCGTCGTCGGCCGGAGCGGCGATCGAGCGGAAGTAAGGCGGCTTGTCCGACAGGTCCTGCTCCTGCTGCGCGGGGTTCGGCCGGGCGGCGGGGAGCGTCGCGTCTGTGTACCTCTCTTCCGGCGTGGCGGGAGGATGCGGCGCCTGCGGCGTGAGCACGAGCAGCCAGGGGCGGTCGTCGTCACGCTCCGCCTCTCGCAGGAAGCGCAACGCGTGCTGCCGGACGTAGGTGGTCGAGTAGGTCCCGATCTCCTTTAGCTCACCGTCGACGTTCCATGCGCCGCGGTAGCGATGGGTCGAGATCACGGCCCACTCGTCGAAATGCGGGGGCGCCGTGCGCCAGCCGTTCAGGTACTTCCCGAAGATCGCCGTGCGGTAGCCGCGCCGCTGCAGGTGGAACTGAAGCGTCTTGTCGGGATCCATCCGCGCGGCGTCGGCGTTCGTCTTCACGCCGTGGTTGTGCGCGTACATGCCGGTGAAGATCGACGCCCGAGAGGGGCAGCACAGAGGCGTGGTGGCGAACGCCTGGGTGAAGCGGACGCCGTCTTGCTCGAACTCTCGCTTCGTCTTCGGCAGGACCCACATCGCGTCACCGCGCTGGTCGTCGGTGACGACGATCAGGACGTTGGGTGATGACCGGGGGGCGCGCCGCTGCTGCGGCTCTCGGTCGCCCTCGGCGCGCAGGCCCACGGACAGACCGAGGGCGACGACGAGGACGGCAGCCGCGAGCACGAACGCCAAACCCCGCCTGTCCAAGGCTCCCCCACTCCGCCGCCGGTCGTCACGATCGACGGTATGGGGGTGGTGGGCCGTCGTCCGCTCAGAAGTGAGCACAGAGCCGCGCCGGCGCGCAGGACGTTAGCCTGGCAGGGGCGGCGGGCAAGGTCGTAGTGATCGAACGTTTCCGCGGGCAAGCCATATACGGAGGGACTCAGGCGTGAAGCTGGACACCAAGAAGGGCCATGTGGTCATCGAGAACGTCCGCCCCCAGGTCGACTGCGGCCTCCACAGGGCGAAGGCGGTCGTCGGCGACGTGGTCGAGGTGACCGCCGAGATCTTCCGCGACGGCCCCGCCGTCCTGAAGGCGGTCGTGCGTTACCGGGGGCCGAACGACGAGAACGAAGGATCGCCTGGGCGATCCTCCAGCACCAAGTGGCAGGAGACGGCCATGGAGCACCTCGGCAACGACGAATGGACGGCGTCTTTCCGACCGTCCGAGATCGGGACGTGGCGCTACCAGGTCGAGGCCTGGACCGACCACTTCGCCACGTGGCGCCGGGGCTTCATGAAGAAGGTCGAGGCGGGCCAGGACGTCGCCCTCGAGGTCGAGGAGGGCGCGCTACTGCTCGAGGCGCGCCTGAAGAAGGTCCCCGGCAAGGAGCGCGGCCCCCTCAACGCGGCGATCACGGCGTCACGCTCCGGTAAGGGACCCGCGACGGGGTTCGACGACCCCAGGGTGACCGCGCTGCTCGACGAGGGCGTCGGCGTGCTGATGTCCCGCTACCCCGACCGGACCGGCTCGACGCAGTCCAAGCCCGTCCTCGAGCTCACGGTCGACCGCGAGCGGGCCCGCTTCGGCGCCTGGTACGAGTTCTTCCCACGCTCGACCGGCAAGCCGGGCCGGCACGGCACGTTCAAGACCGCGGCCAAGCACCTCGCCACCGTCGCCGACATGGGCTTCGACGTCGTGTACCTGCCGCCGATCCACCCGATCGGCGACAAGTTCCGCAAGGGCAAGAACAACACCCTCGAAGCCCTGGCCGACGACGTCGGCAGCCCGTGGGCGATCGGCAGCCGGGACGGCGGACACACCGACGTCCACCCGCAGCTAGGCACGATCGACGACTTCGACGCGTTCATGAAGGCGGCCGATCGCGTCGGGATCGAGGTCGCGCTCGACTTCGCCATCCAGTGCTCGCCCGATCACCCGTGGGTCGAG
>DASQEJ010000181.1:0-11490 GCA_035633715.1 Actinomycetota bacterium
GCAGCTGAGGACGCTGTTCTCGGTCGACGACCAGGTGACGGAGGTCTTCGACCTGCTGCGCGAGCTCGACGAGGAGGAGGACACGCTCGCGATCTTCATGTCCGACAACGGGTTCCTCTGGGGCGAGCACGGCATCGTCGGCAAGCGCTACGCGTACACGCAGTCGATCCAGATCCCGCTGATGATGCGGTGGGCCGGGCACGTCGAGCCCGGCTCCGTGGACGACCGGCTGGCGGCGAACGTCGACCTCGCGCCGACGTTGCTCGAGGCGGCGGGCGTGGAGCTCCCGGCCCGGCTGGACGGCATGTCGCTGCTCGGGGACGAGACGCGCGACCGGCTCCTCGTCGAGCAATGGGCCGACGAGGAGACGTACGTCCCGACGCTGGCGTCGCTGCGCTCGGACGACTTCCAGTACGTCGAGTACTACGGCGAGGGGGGCCGCGTCGTGGCGCGGGCGTACTACGACCTCGCCGCGGATCCGTGGCAGCGCCGGAACCTGCTCGGCGACGACGACCCCGGCAACGATCCGGACGTCCGTGCTCTGACGCGCCGCCTGCGCCGCGACCGCGCCTGCGCCGGCGAGGGTTGTCCCTAGGCGGGGACAACCCGCGGCATGGCCTGGTCGTTAAGCTTCCTGGAGGTAGTCTCGCCCGGGTCGTCTCATTCCTTAGGGCGATCCGAAGCTGCCGGAGGGGGCGAACTTGGAGACCAGAGTCAAAGAAGGCCGCACGGCTCTCGCTATCACTGTTCTGTTGATCGCGACGTTGACGGTGCCGTCGCTCATCGCCGGCGGCGCGTTCAGCCTGGCGCAGGCGCAGCAGTCGCCGAGCCCCACGGGGACCGCTCCGACGATCGAGCTCGTGAACCCGTCGGACTACGAGGGCACGCCGGTGCTGTCGGACAAGGACAACAACCCCGGCAACGACGCGTCGGGCGACGACCCGAACGACGAGAAGTACCACTTCAACGCGTGGACCCGGAACGCCCCGAACAACGCGACCGTCGAGTTCTTCATCGTCCAGGGCAGCAACCAGGTCAGCCTCGGTCTCGCACAGAGCCAGGGCAACGGCGTCTACGACCTCTACTCGGGCATCCCCGACCAGTTGACCGACACGTCGGCCGACGTGCGCGCGGTCCTGTACGCGGGCGGCGAGCTCGATCGTGACGAGCAGCCGGTGCTGATCAACGACGAGACGGAGTCCTCCGACACCGAAGCCGTTCTGATGCAGGGCGAGTACCGGGCGACGAACGAGGCGGAGACGGCGGAGATCACGTATCCGCTGAACGGCGGCGGACTCGGGTTCTTCGGGCGGCCGGATCAGGCCCCCGCTGCGAACATCGAGGTGAGGCATAGCCGCACGGGGACCGCGGGAAGCGCCGGGAACCAGGGCGGCGGCCCCGAGAACCTCCGCGCTTACTACACGACCTCGCACCGTGGGACCGACCCGGATTGGAAAGTTTGCGGGACCGAATCGCAGACGGACTCCGCGGAAGGAGTCCGCTGCCAGCTCACCAACGGCGATCGCCCCGAGTGGGTCACGGGCGTCGCAGTCGTGACTCGCGACTCGGAGAGCTCCGAGACCTCGCCGCGCAACGTCGGAGCGATGGAGGTCCGCAACGCCGGCGACGCACACGTCGTGGCCGGCTACTCGCAGACGCCCTCCTCCGTCACGATCGGGAGCCCCACGGGATCGACTCCTACCGGGTGCTCGCCGCTCATCCCCGTGACGGTTGCGGATCAGATCGGCCAGAAGATCGTCGGCGCCCCCGTCGACGTCCACGCTCAGGGCCCCACGGACAGCCTCGCGTTCAACACCGAGGACGACGAGCACGACCCCGACAACGACAACAACCCCGATCCGGACCCGAACGACCAGCCCGAGAACCACGCGACGGAGCAGGGCCGGCAATGCTCCGACCAGGCGCTCGCGGAGGAGAACCAGGGCGAGCACGAGGAGGCCGGCGCGCTGCCCGATCGCAAGCACATCGAGTCGACCGACGGCACGGACGGAAACGGCCAGTTCATCTACCAGATGTGGAGCAACTCCCCCGGCGGCACGACGATGACGGCGTTCGTCGACATGGACGAGGACGACCTCTTCTGTGCCACCGAGGCGTTCGGCAACGGGATCATCACGTGGGGCTCCGGCGGCCCGAACGCACCGCTGCCGAGCGGACCCGACGTGCAGAGCTGCCCGGCCAGCCAGAGCGGCTCGTCTTCGTCCGGCACCGCCAGCAGGACGTCGGCCAGCTCCGCGTCGTCGACGACCACGAGCCCCACGAACACCGCGACCCAGACGACGACGAGCCCGACCAACACCGCGTCCCAGACGACCACCAGCCCCACGAACACCGGGACGACTACGAGCCCCACGAACTCCGGGACCGGCACGACCACGTCGGGGACCGCCGGCACCACCCAGACGAGCCCCCAGAGGTCCGAGGTCGAGGTGACGCTCGAGACGTCCCAGCCCCGTAAGACCTTCGGGAAGTCGTTCACGCTCAGCGGGTCCGTCTCGTCGGACAACGAGGCGTGCACCGACCTGGTCAACGTCCAGGTCCTCCGGGACGTGCTGGGCGGCGAGGAGGACTTCGAGCTGTTCGCGCAGGAGACGACGGACGCGAACGGCGCCTACACGGTGTCCGACAAGGCCGACCGGAGCGCGAACTACATCGCCCAGGTGAACGAGACGGCGACGTGCGACGACGCGACGTCGGCCCCCCAGCCGGTCCTCGTCCGCACGAAGGTGTCCCTCATCCTCTCGAAGACGAAGGTCCGCGAGGGCGGAAGGGTCAGGTTCACGATCAAGACCGCCCCCTGTCCCGCAACCGCCCGCGACCGGGTCCTGTTGTTCCGCGCGGTCGACGGCGAGTTCGGCAAGGCCGCAGGGAAGAGGACCAACGGGCGCTGCGCCGCCAAGATCGTCCGCCGGATCAACGAGACCTCGGTGTTCCAGGCGAGATGGCCCAAGCAGACGCCCGAGCTCCTCGCAGGGCGATCGCGCTCGAAGGTCGTCAAGGTGACGAGATAACGATCGACGTCGTCAGGCGTTGTACTGAAGAGGGGCGGTCTCCGGCCGCCCCTCTTTGCATCTGGGTGTCTCACCTCGGGGCCCCCAGGGCGGCGGCGGTACAGTTGTGCGGTTGCGCGTCGACACAATGAAGGCGTAGGGGGGCTGCGGGATGACAGAGAAGCTCGGCAGAGGCGACAGGCAAAGGGGCGTAGCCCGGATCACACTGGTCGTCCTCGCACTGGTACAGGCCGTCATCCTGATGGCGACGTTGTCGGACGGGCTTTTGGCCCTGGCGCAGCCGAACCCCAGCGCGTCGCCGACGGCGAGCGAGAACGCCTCCGCGAGCGCGCGCCAGAGCCCCTCACAGGAGCCGTCGCCGACGGGGCCCACGATCCAGTGGCTGAACCCGTCGAAGTACGAGCCGGAGCAGGTCATCTCCGACAAGCCCGACGCCGACGAGACGTACCACCTCGTCGCATGGGTGGGGAACCGGCCGCCCGGCGCGGTCGTGCAGTTCACGTACCAGGGGACCCAGGGGACGCCGAACGAGGTGACGATCTGCACCGCGACGCTCGTGCCGAACACGAACGACACGTACGAGTGCGACTGGGACCTCGACGAGACCGGTACCGCGAACGGGTCGTACAGGCTCCGCGCGATCCTCTACTCGAGCTCACCTCCGTCCGGTAGCCCTTCCGGCGGCACCGGGCCCTTCGAGGCCGACCGTGACGAAGAGGTCGTCCAGGTCCGCCGCGAGGCCGAGACCGTCGAGATCGAGTACCCCGTCAATGGCGGGTCCCTCGGCGTCTACGACCCCCCCGGCCCTCAGCGCGCGGGCTTCGTGATGGACGTCGAGACGAGCGACGACGCGGGCGACGTCCGCGCCTACTACTCCGAGTCCCCGCCGGGGACCGAGCCTTCGTGGCAGAACTGCCAGCAGACGACCACCGTGTTCTTCTCCGACGGCACGCGGCGGATCGGGTGCGTGCTCCAGGACGGCGACGACGTGACCACGAACATCACCGCGGTCGCCGCGGTGCCGATCAGGGAGTCCACCCCCGATCTGCCCCCGGGCCTCAACTGCACGCCCGACATCACCACCGGCGCGACGAACTGCCCGGGCGATCCCGGGGGGGCCGAGGCCGGAGACGCCCACCGCGTGTTCCCCTACGAGCAGGACCCGGCGGTCGTCGAGCTACCGCCTCCGAGCGAGAACCGTCCGAACCAGCAGGGGAACTTCACCTGCCAGGTGCTGACGTCCACGGTCACGGACCAGAACGGCCGGCCGATCTGGCGGGTCAACATGGACGTGCACGCCGCCGGGCCGGGTGACGAGGTCCGCTTCGGCTCCGTCTCGGGACGGACGAACAGCTTCAAGGCCCCCGACCAGGGCGGCCATCAGACCGAGAACACCGACACCTGCGCGAACACGCCGGCGGAGCAGTCTTCGCCTGCGCAGGGCCGCCACACGAACGTGTCCGGCCCGGACCCGAAGCACATCGAGTCGGTCGAGGGCAGCGACACGTCCGGCCGCTTCTCGTTCGCGGTCCGTTCGCCCGCCAGGGAGGGGACGACCACGGTCACCGCGTGGGCCGACGAGGACGACAACGACGATCGCCAGGCGACCGAGCCGTTCGACACGACGACCGTGACGTGGACGCGCCAGACCGCGCCCCCGAGCGCGTCCAGCCAGTCGCCGAGCCAGAGCGCGTCGACGGCGACCGCGACCGCGACGGCCACGGCCACGGAGTCGGCGACCGCGACGACGCCCAGCCAGTCCGGGTCGAGCACGTCCGCCTCCGGGACGAGCCCTGCGCGGGCCGCCCAATCACTGAACTGCGAGCCGGAGACGGATACGAACCCGGTGGGCAGCAGCCACACGATCGTCTGCACCGTCAACGAGAGCTCGGGACCCGCGTCGGGAGTCGAGGTCGACGTGGAGGCCACGGGCGCGAACGACACCGACGGCGACAGCCGCAACAGCCCCGACTTCACGTGCACGACGACCGGCGAGGGCGGTAGCTGCACGATCACGCACGGCCCCGGAGGCTTCGGCAGCACGGCCGACACCGGCACCACCGTGTACCGGGCGTGGATCGACGCGGACGACGACGACCGCACGATCGAGGCGGACGCGACCGAGGGCGTGAACGAGTTCGGCCAGCCCGGCCAGCGCGGCGAGCCCGACAACACCGACGTCGTCGAGAAGACGTGGCTCCGCGCCCCGCTCGACTGCTCGCCGGAGCAGGACGGCAACCCGACGGGTAGCTCGCACACGATCACTTGCCGGGCCTCGCAGGCCGGCGGAGGCCCCGTTCCCCAGGGAACGCGCATCGTGGCCGAGGCCGTGGGCGCGAACGACCCCGACTCGGGCGAGACGCACGAGACGCCGGACTTCGAGTGCCGCACCAACCAGGAGGGCGTGTGCAACTTCACGCACGGCCCGGGCGGGAACGGCACGACGAACTTCGAGGGGATCACGCGCTACCGCGCATGGATCGACCAGGACAACGCCAACTCGACGGTCGAGGCCGACCGCACCGAGGGCCGCGACGAGGTCGCCGAGCCGGGCGCGCAGCCCGAGTCCGACAACACCGACGTGGTCGAGAAGACGTGGACCAGGACACCGCAGACGCTGACGATGGAGCCCGACTCCGACTCCGCGTCGGTGGGCTCGTGCAACCCCTTCACGATCACGGTCCTGGGCAACGACGGCCGTGCGGTCTCGGGGCTGCTCATCGACCTCGAGCAGCGTCACGAGCGTGCGAACAACCAGACGAACGACGACGAGCCGCGGGTGTTCTTCTGCACGCCGCGCACGGGCGACGGTCCCAACCCGTCCGGTGTCGACCAGACGCAGGGTGACCTCGACCCGCCGGACGAGAGCCCGGACAACCCCGGAACGGCTGGCGGCGAGACGCTCACCCCGACCGACCAGAACGGACGCGTGACGATCGGCATCGGCATCGAGCCGGCGAACGGATCGGACGGGTCCGGAACCGTCAACCTCATCGCGTTCTTCGAGAACGACGACGACAACGACCCCGAGCCGGGCGAGCCGCAGGACTCGTCTACGAAGACGTGGGTGCCGCAGGAGCCGCGGACGATCACGTGCCTTCCCGAGACGGACACGAACCCGGCGAACACCCAGCACGTCGTCACGTGCACGGTGCGCGACCGCTTCGGCGCCCCCGTCGAGGGCGAGGCGGTCACGTTCACCGAGGACGGCGCCGGCGACTTCACGTCGCGCGGCGCACGGACCGACGCGAACGGCGAGGTCCGCGCCGTGACGACCTCGCCCACCGCGGGAGCGCAGACGATCACCGCGACGCTGGACCGGGACCTCCAGGGGGCCGAGCCGGGCGAGGTCGACGAGTGCGACCGGGCCGCGGGCACCCCGGCGAACGCGCCGCAGGGCGCCTGCTCGGACACCGTCAGCAAGACCTGGACGGCGGCGACGACGTCTCCCGAGCAGTTCTCGCGGGAGGTCACGATCGAGGCGCAGAAGAGCCGGGTCCTGTTCAACAGGAACGTGACGCTGAGCGGCGCGGTCGAGTCCGACGCCGAGGCCCCCACGGCGTGCACCCAGTTCGTCCAGGTGAACATCCTGCGCGACGTCGTCGGCGGCGCCAGCGAGTTCGAGCTGTTCGCCACCGAGCAGACGGACGCCAACGGGACGTTCAGCCACAGCTTCAGGGGTGACGTGGGCGCCCTCTACGTCGCCGAGGTCGAGGAGCTCGCGCAGTGCGAGGCCGCGACCTCCGAGCCCGAGCCGGTGCTCGTCAAGGTCAAGGTCTCGCTCCGGGTGTCCGACTCGAAGGTGCCCCCCGGCAAGCGGGTCCGCTTCAGGGTCAAGACCTCCCCCTGTCCCACCACCGCACGCGACAAGGTCCTGCTGTTCCGTGCGATCGAGGGCAAGTTCGGGAAGGTCGCGCGGAAGCGGACGAACGGCCGCTGCGTGGCGAGCTTCAAGCGCCGCGTCCACACGGACTCCGTCTTCCAGGCCAGGTGGCCGAAACAGGCCGAGGAGTTCCTCGCCGGCAAGTCGAGGCCCAAGGTCGTGAAGGTGATCCGGAACCGGCGCAGGTCGCCGGCGAAAGAGCGCAATAGGAAAGCGGCCCCCGGGAGACCGGGGGCCGCTTTCGCGGGAGGGATTTTCCGGAACCCCGGCGACAAACCCCCTGCATTCGGTCACACTTCCTAGGAACTTTGGCAGAGCAAGCTACGTCTGCCGTCTGGGAGCCGGGAGATCCCCGGCACAAAGGGGAGGTATCGATGGTCTCAAGTCGTGGCGGGCGGTTTGCGTCGATCGCGCTCGCGGTCGCAATGCTCGCGTCCATGGTCGCGCTGGCCGCACCGGCCGCAGCCAACCACCCGAGCTCGTGTCTCGATCTGACGCCGGAGACCGAGACGAACGTGGCGGGCGAGAACCACACGATCACGGCGATGCTGCGCGTGATCACGGCGCAGTGCACCGGCGGCGCCGTAACGGTCACCGGCCAGGGCGGCCCGGTCAACATCGACTTCGAGATCCAGGGCGTCAACGACGTCGACGGGGGCAACACCCCCGAGACTCCGGACCTGACGTGCAGCATCGCCGTCAACCAGTCGACCTGCACGGTCACTTACACGGGCCCGGCTTCCGGCTTCGACTCCATCCGGGGCTGGATCGACCACGACGGCCTCACTCCGGCGCAGGGCGGTCAGACCGAGGCCGACCTCGGGGAGAACCAGGCCGACGCCGACTCCGACACGACCGACGTGGTCAACAAGACGTGGACGGCGGGCGCGGCCTCGCGCGTGGACTGCGACGACCAGACCGGTCCCGACACCGAGCGCGAGACGAACCCGTCGCTGAGCGGCAACGCCAGCAACGAGCAGTACTCGTGCCGCGTGACGGACGCGGCAGGCAACGGGATCGCGAACGTCGTCGTCAGCGGTGAGGTCACGGCCGGCCCCAACGACCCCGACGCGACGAACGGCGCATCCTTCGACACGGAGGACTACCAGTGCACGACGGGGGCCGGCGGGACCTGCAGCCTGGTCGTGACCCAGGCCGACGCACAGGTCGGCACCTCCACGATCTGCTTCTGGATCGGCACGGCTGCGCAGGGCCAGACCGCCTGCGCCACCGAGCCCGTCGACGAAGCCACGGCCGCGAACGGATCCGACCAGCCCAACGACGCGGCCGACGCCGTGACGAAGACGTGGGAGGCGCGCACCGCCGCCACCGGCGGGGTCGACGCGGAGCCCGAGACCGACACGAACAACCTCGGCGAGAACCACACGATCACCGCCACCGTCTACGACCAGTTCGGCGACCCGTTCCAGGGCAACACCCAGGTGCGGTTCGAGTTCTTCGGCGGGTCGCCCAGCGACCCGGCCGGTGACGCCGGGAACACGCCGGCGACGCCGGACCGGACGTGCACGACGAACAACTCGTCTACCTGCTCGATCACTTACACGCAGACCACGACCGCCGGCACGGACCTGATCTGCGTCTGGACGAACGCGGCGCCGGCGCTCGCGAACAACAACACCAACGGGACGTGCGGCGGCGAGGGCCTGACCGACGCCGACGACGCGGCCGACCAGGCCGACGCGCCGGCCCCCGCGAACGACGACGTGGACGTCGTGCAGAAGGTGTGGCGCAACCCGAACGCAGCGGCGCGCGTCGACTGCAACCCGGAGACCGACACGAACCCGACCGGCACGGCTCACACCGTGACGTGCGTGGTGACCAACAGCCTGGGCAACGTCTCGGCGAACGCGAACGTGGACGTCGAGGCCACGGGTCCGAGCGACCCGGACGGGGCCAACACCCCGCTGGTGCCGGACTTCACGTGCACGACGAACGCGCAGGGCGTCTGCTCGTTCACGCACGGCCCGAACAACACGGGGACGCCGGGCACGACCACCTACCGCGCGTGGCTCGACGCCGACAACTCGAACGCTACGAACGAGGCCGACCTCACCGAGGGCCGCGACGAGGCAGCCGCCGTGGGGACGACCGCGGAGCCGGACGACACCGACGTCGTGAACAAGACGTGGGTCGGCCCGGCGGCGGCGATCACGGCGACACCGGCCGCCGACACGGCGTCGGTGGGGACCTGCAACGCGTTCACGTTCACGGTCGTCGACGCGGCCGGCAACCCGGTCTCGGGCGTCCGCCTGGACGTCGAGCAGCGGCACGCCGCGGCGAACGACAACACCGCGAACAACGAGCCGGTCGTCGGCTTCTGCACGCCGGCCTCCGGCCCGAACACGAGCAGCGTCGACGAGAACGCCGGCGACCTGCGTCCGCCGGCGGAGGCCCCCGACAACGCGGGGACCGCCGGGGGCGAGACGACCGGCACGACCAACGCCGCGGGTCAGATCACCATCGGTGTGACCGTGGCGCCGGCCAACGGCTCGAACGGCACCGGCAACGTCGCGGTGCTCGCGTTCGTCGAGACCAGCGACAACGACGACCGTGACGCGAACGAGCCGCAGGGGACGGCGACGAAGACCTGGATCGTTCCCGAGGGCCGGACGATCGACTGCGAGCCCGAGGTCGCCACGAACGCGACCGGCGTCACGCAGACCGTGGTGTGCGTGGTGCGCGACCGCTTCGGCGAGCCCGTCCCCAACGAGGGCGTCACGTTCACCGAGGCCGGCCCGGGCGACATCACCGGCGCGACGACCGACACCACCGACGCCGCCGGACGGGCGGAGGTCACGGTGACGTCGTTGCAGCCGGGGGCGCAGACGGTCACCGGGACGATCACCGACGACGTCACCGGCAACGAGCCGGGCGAGACCGACGAGTGCGACCGCGCCGCGAACGACCCGGCGGGCGCGATCGGCGGCATCTGCTCCGACTCGATCACGTTGACGTGGACGCAGGCGACGCCGTTCTCGGTGACGATCTCGCCGGAGGAGGCGTGGAACGAACCCGGCACGACCCACACGTTCCTCGCGACCGTGCGTGACCAGGCCGGCAACCCGGTCGCCGGCGTCGCCGTGACGTGGGCGAGCACGGGGGCCGGAGGCTTCTCCTCGAGCGACGCGACGACGAACGCGTCGGGACAGGCGCAGGCCGTCGCGACGTCGACCGACCGCGGCAACCAGACGATCACGGTCTCGACCGCCGCCTGCGCCACCGGCGGCGACTGCACCGCAAGCGCCGTGAAGCACTGGGGTCCCGACTTCTGCACGATCTACGGGACGGAGGCCGCCGACCGTCTGATCGGCACGGCGGGTGACGACGTCATCTGCGCCTTCGACGGCGACGACGTCATCTCGGGCCGCGGGGGCAACGACCTGATCCTCGGCCACGGCGGTGACGACACGATCACCGGCGGCGCCGGCAGGGACACGATCCAGGCAGGCTCGGGCCGCGACTTCGTCAGGGGCTCGAAGGGTCCGGACTTCATCCGGGGCGGGGCCGGCGACGACGTCCTGCGCGGAGGCGCGGGCGCGGACTTCCTCAGCGGAGGGAGCGGTGACGACGACATCGCCGGCGGCAGCGGCGGCGACACGTTGATCGGCCGCGGCGGCAACGATCGCCTCAACGGGGGCCGCGGACGGGACGGCTGCTCCGGCGGCCGCGGCCGCGACACCGTGAGGAAGTGCGAGCTGAGGGTGTCGGTAACGAGATAGGACACGCCGTTTCCAGGAGGCCGGTCTCTCGGGACCGGCCTCCGGCGCGTCCGCGCACCGCATACTTCTAGGCCATGAGCCGCCGCGCCCTTCTCGCCGTGATCGCCGCGTTCGTGGTGACGCGCGTCGTCACGGGGTTCCTCGCCGACCATCCCGAGCACTACGGCCCCCCCAGCAGCAAGGTCGTCGGGGACGTCGGCAACTACGAGTTCTGGGCGGGGCAGATCCTCACGTTCCAGCTCAACGCGTACTCCGAGATCGGGATCGAGTACCCGCCCGGCTCCGTGCCGTTCATCGTCGGCCCGGGGATCGAGAAGCCGCTCGACGACACCTACCGGACGCGGTTCGTCCTGCTGATGTTGGTCGTCGACGCGATCGGGTTCGCGGCCCTCGTCGTCCTGGCCCGCCGGTGGGGGTCGCTCGCCGGCGTCTGGGCGTGGGTGGCGGTGGTCCCCCTCCTCGGCCCCATCTCGTACAACCGGCTCGACATGATCCCGGCGGTCGCGACCATCCTGGCGGTCGAGCGGTTCTCGGCGCGCTCGTGGTTCGGAGGCGGCGGATGGCTGGGCTACGGGGTCCTGGCCAAGGTCTACCCGGCGATCTTCTTGCCCGCCGCGTTCGCGGCGTCGCGACGCAAGCAGGTCCTGACCGGCGCCGCCCTGATCGGAGGGCTCTTCTTGGTCCCGTACATCGGAATCCTCGACGACGTCTACCGCAACGTCGTCGGCTACCACACCGAGCGCGGCATCCAGATCGAGAGCCTGTGGGGGTTCGCCCAGCTGCTGGCGTCGAAGTTCGGCTACGCCGTCGGCATCAACTTCAGCTTCGGCGCCCT